>JAJDAI010000499.1 GCA_029261955.1 Deltaproteobacteria bacterium
CCTGCGCCTGGACGAGGTGCAGACCCCCTACGCCAACCGGCCGCTGGCGGTGGAGATGCCGTCGGCGGGGCGGCCGCTGGAGCAGGGCCTGCGGCAGCGGCTGGCGGAGGCCGGCGTGGGGCTCGCGACGCTCACCGAAGCGGCCGGGCTCAGCGCGACGGGCGATCCGGTGCTCGACGCCGCGCTCCCGCTGCCCGAGCGCTACTCGGTGCCGCGCGCGACCTGGGATGCGGTGCTGGCGGCGGACCGCGTCATCGCGGTGGGCACCTCGGTGGTGCGGGCGCTGGAGAGCGCGGCGCGGGGACCGCTCGAGGGGGTCACGGAGCTGCGCCTGGGATCCGAAACCGAGCTGCTGGTGGTCGACGGACTGCTCTCGGGCATGCACGAGCCGGGCGAGAGCCACTTCCAGCTCATGGCCGCCTTCGCGGACCTCGACCTGCTTCGGCGCGCGCACGAGCACGCGACCCGGGCGGGCTATCGAAACCACGAGTTTGGGGACAACACGCTGCTGCTGGCAGCGTGATCGGGCTCAGAGTCGAGCTTGCAGCATGAGCACCAGCGAGTCGTTGTCCGTGGCGAAGCCCTCGGTCATCTCCTCGCGGTGGGTGTAGTCGAGCTGCACCTTCATGCGCTGCTTGAAGAGGTAGAAGCCGACGCCGCCGGTCACGTCGAGGCGGTCGCCCGCGTCCGAGAGCTCGGTGTGGTCGTCGTAGCCGTCGACCCGGACCGACACGTCGAGGTGCCCGGGGATGATCGCGCAGCCCAGCTGGGCCATCCAGCCGAGGCTGGCGCGCTCGGCCAGGAAGTCCGGCAGGCCCTCGGTGTCGAAGGTCGGCGTGGCCTTCGAGTACATGACCTCGCCCAGGATGGTGAAGCGCCAGAACCGCAGGCCCAGGTCACCGCCGGCGGTGAGCGTCTCGGCCTCGAGGCCCCAGTTGTAGTTGGCGCCGCCGCCCACGCTCAGGCTGAAGCCGTCGTGGTCCCAGTCGACACCGCTGTTGGTCCAGGAGTTGAGCAGGTCCAGGCTCAGGCGCCCGGCGAGGCGCGGCGTGGGGTCCCGGTCGCCGAGCAGGTCGCTGGTGCCGTTGCTGATGCCGATGGCCCACTTGAAGGCGTCCGAGGGCAGCGCCTTGTTCTCGTCGGGGCCGAGCGCGCCGAAGAAGAGCACGCCGGCTTCGCGGCCGGGGACCATCTTCTCGCTCATGAGCGAGCGCTCGCGCAGCGTGAGGTTGTTGGACGAGACCTGCGCCTCACGGCCGACCGCCGTGCGCTGGTAGCCGGCCTGGAAGCCCAGGAACTGCTTGGGCTGGAGCACGACGGTCGCCTCGACCAGTTCGAAGGGCGCGGGAGCGGCGGCGAGGGCGTCGTAGCGGGCGCTGTAGCCGGCCAGCAGGCTGAAGCCGACCATGTCCATCCAGGACACGCCGAGGCCCGCGCGGGCGCGGCGGATCGAGAAGCCGGGGGTCTGGTTGGGGTCGCCGTGCACGACGGGGTCGTTGCGGTCGGGGTCCGCCTGGTCGAAGAGCGTCGCGAGCGCCTGGACCTGGAGCATGGGCTGGAGCGTGAAGCCGTGGGGCAGCTCCAGCTCGAGCGGCGGCGGCGGCATGTTCTTGAGCACCGCCATGTGCGCCTTCATGCGCGCCTTCTTGGCGGCCCAAGCGTCGTCCTTCGGAGCGGCCTCGGCGGCCGGCTCGGCGGCGGCTTCCGGGGCGGGCTCGGCGGCAGGCTCCGGGGCCGGCTCGGCGGCAGGCTCCGGGGCCGGCTCGGCGGCGGGCGCGGGGGCCGGCTCGGCGGCGGGCGCGGGCTCGGCGGGGGGAGCCTCCTCGGCCGGAGCCTCCTCGGCGTCCCCAGACTCGTCGGTGGACTCCTCGTCCCCCGCTGAGGCGGAGGCCGGAACAGCCAGAAGAAGGGCGAACAAAATGCTCAGCATGCGTGCCATGGCGCGCATTCTTCCAGAGTCGGCCGCCCACCGCCGCTCACGCGCGCGGAAGGCGCCCGCCGCGGTGGGCTGAATGGTGTCAGACCCCGCCTGGCCCGCCGAGCGCGCGAACGCACGCTGCGGTGTCAGGCACCGGAGCGTGCAGTTCCGAATCTGGATTCAGCGCGCCGGGTTTCGCTGGACTGCGCGCTCGGCCGCACCCCAGGCGAGCAGGCCGACGAGGCCGAAGATCGCGGCGGTGCGCAGCATCGTGCCGTCCGAGGTGGTGTCCGCGATGAAGCCGAAGAGGGGCGCGAGGAACAGGCGGCCGACCTCCCAGAGGCCGGTGAAGGCAGACAGCGCCATGCCGCGCAGCTCCTTCGGGGAGCGCTCGACGGTCTGACCCGCGAGCACCGGGAAGGCGTAGCCGTGCCCGAGCCCGCAGAAGAGGCCCGCGAGCACGAAGCCCTCGGTCGTCTGCGCCCCCGCCGCGATCCAGAAGCCGACCGCGTAGTTGAACAGCGAGATCGCGCCGACCTTGCCCGTGCCGACCCGCTCCGGGAGCTTCGCCCCCAGCAGCCGGACCATCACCGCGCCGCCGGCGTAGCTCAGCCAGAGCATGGCGGGGTTCTCGACCCCGCGGCCGTCCGCAGCCACCGTCGCGAAGGCCATGAAGACCGCCACGAGCCCCGCGAACACGCCCGTCGCGAGCCACACGGGCCAGAGTGAGCGGTGCCCCAACGCGAGGCGCACGGACTGCACGGTCACCTTCGAGGCGGACCGATCTGCCTTGACCTCCGGAACCATCGGCAAGAACACGAGCGAGGAGGCCACGACCAGCCCGACGAGGGGGAGAAACCACCGCAGGTCCTCGGGTGCGATGCCGATCTGGTCAGCGAAGGGGTTCACGATCAGCGGCGCCAGACCCGAGATCCCGAAGATCGCCAGGCCCTCGGTGCGTCTGGACGCAGGAATGCGGTCACTCGCGAAGGTGAAGTAGCCGGCGAAGAGCGCACCAGCGCCGAGGCCCACGAAGATCCGCATGACGTAGACGAGCGGCCCGATGCTCGTCACCGCGAAGACCATCGACATGCCGCCCACGAGCACGAGGGTCCCCACCACCAGCACCGGCTTGCGGCCCAGCACGTCCAGGGCCCAACCCACCAGGGGGCGACTCGCCAGCCCGCCGACCGAGGCGGTGGCCATGATCCCGCCGATCTCCGTCCTGCTGGCTCCGAGCCAGTCCAGGTACAGCGGCAACAGCAACATCGAGCAGTAGCCGAGCGCCTGCAGGAAGTGCGCGGCGATGAGGGCCAGGAAGGGGCGGTCGATCAGGCGGTCGTTCACCGGAAGGGGGGTCCCGTGAACCAGCCCACGACGGAGCGGCGGAGCCCGGCCGTCACCGGAGCCACGCGGTGGCGCAGGTAGGACGGAAAGACCACCGCGTCCCCCAGGCCCAGGTCCGCCGTGCAGCCTTCGACCCCGAACTCCAGCTCGCCGCCGTCGAAGTCGGAGGGGTCGCTGAGCAGCACGCTGATGCTGAGCTTGCGGCGCGACGCCGCCCCCGGGCCGAGGTCGATGTGCCAGCCGTAGGTGTCGCCGGGCGCGTAGGAGGCGACCTGGAGGATCTCGTGCTCCTCGAGCTCGAAGTGGAAGTGCGCGGAGTTGAGCGCCTCGACCACCTCGCTCAAGCGGGCGGAGACCGCCACGTCGTCGAGCCAGCCGACCGAGGACCGGCGAGCCGCCCCGCCGTCCGCGGACGCGACGATCGCCCCGGGAGCCGTCCGCCCGCCCTGCAGGGCCCGGCACTGCTCGGCATCCAGCACACCGCGCGCCACCAACCAGCCCGCCACGAGATCGTTCCGCTCCGACATCGCGCGATCATGCCTGTCCGGAACGGGGACGGCCCGACCCGCCGAAGCGAGGCCGGGCCGCCTTCCTCGCGAAGATCAGCCCTTGGTGTGCAGCGCGAACATGCCGCCCTGCGGGTCGCGGCACTGCGCCACGCGGTCGCCGCCGGGCACGTCCATGGGGCCGTTGAGCACGGCGCCGCCGAGCTCCGCCACGAGCTTCAGTGACGCATCCAGGTCCGGCACGGTGATGTAGTAGGCCCACGCGCAGACCGGCATCACCCCGCCGCGGTTCATGATTCCGCCGAGCGCGTACTCCATGCCCTCGCGCTTGAACATCCGGTAGATGCCGCCCGGTCCCATGTCCATCTCATCCGACTTCACCCAGCCGAAGGTGTCGCTGTAGAAGGCGAGCGCAGCCTCGGAGTCGTCCGTCGCGAGCTCGCACCAGGAGATCAGGCCGGGACCCCGCGGAGCCTCGCCCTCGTGAGCGCCGCCCTCGGGACAGACCAGCGCGATCACCGCGCCCCAAGGGTCGGAGACGGTGCAGACGCGCCCCACCTTCGGCATGTCCATGGGGGGCACGTAGACGCGTCCGCCGGCGTCGACGAAGGCCTTCGCGGTGGCGTCGACGTCGGGCACCACGACGTAGGCGAGCCAGTGGCTCGGGGCGCCCATCTCCTTCGCCTCGGCCGCCAGCTTGGCGAGGCCGCCCATGGGGGCCTCACCCGCGACCCACATCGTGTAGTCCATGCCGGGGATGTCCGACTTCTGCGTCGTCCAGCCCACGACCTGTGTGTAGAAGGCCTCGGCCCCCGCAGGGTCGTCGGTCATCAGGTCGAACCAGTCAAAGCGGCCACGGGCGTGAGCAACGGTCATGAAATCCTCCTCCAGGGGGGTGAGAGCAGCGAGTCTAGATCCAGATTCCGCATCCTCGGCGCACGGAATCGATCCTCCTGACGGACCGTGTCAGGAGTAGCGGTAGTGCAGGCCCGCGCGCGATGCGGCGGCGGACTCGTAGCGGCCGGTGAGGGCCTCGAAGTCGGCCTCCAGCCAGGTCGCGGTCTCCTCGGCCTCGGGGCCGTCCCCGACGACCTCGTCGATGGCCGCGTCCAGGGAGGGGCGGTCCACGAAGCTGAGCTTCTTGTAGGCCTCGATGACGTCATCGGGGGGGCGGTAGATGCGGGCCATGCCCGAGGGATCCTCGCTGAAGAGGCGCCGGCCGCTGCCGTCCACGGGGAACTCGCTGCCCTCCACGAAGGCGGGGTAGCCCTCGTCGGTCAGGTCGTCGGGGTACAGGCGCGTCAGCAGGCCGAGCAGCTCGGGGGAGATGCGCACGACGGGGCCCCGCTTGCCGACGACGGACCAGCGCACGCCGGCGTCGCAGACCGCGTCCAGCTCCATCTTCGCGAGGGCGCTGGCCGTGCGGTCGCGGCCGTACTCGTGCTGGATCTGCTCCTCGAGTTCGGCGATGACCGACTCGGAGTCGCCGGCGCCTTGCGCGCGGACCTCGCGTTGGAGCGAGCGCAGCCGGTTGATCTCGTCGGGATCCGGGCGGTAGGCGTTGCTGAGCACCGCGCGGTGGAGGATGGCGCGGTCGGCGCCCTTCTTCAGGACCCGCTCGTAGGCGTACAGGACCATGGCGAACACGGCCTCGTGATCCATGGGGATGAGCTGGACGTGCAGGTTCTCGGGCGTCGGTCGGCTCATGGCAGCGCCTCCAGGCAGGCCTCCTGCATGCGAAGCAGGGTCGGTCCCCAGGATGCCAGGGTGCCGGTGGGTCGGGACAGGTCGGGGCGCAGGGCATCGCCCCAGGAGTGGCGGCCGGGTGCCGTGCCCACGCGGGCGAAGGCCGGGTCGGGGCTGGCGGCGAGGGCCTCGTGCAGCGCGGCGAGGCACGTCGCGGGATCGCCTCCCCGAAGCAGCGCCGTGACCGCGGGCCAGGCGCCGAGCGCGAGGTCGAAGAGGTCCACGGAGCGGGCATCGGGGGACCAGCAGGCGGCCGTCGCTTCGATGAGGGCGGCGGCCTCGACGACGGCGTCGTCCGGGGTCCAGTCGGGGCCTTCGAGGGCGTCGGCGCTCGGGTCACGGCCGATGAGGGCTTCCGCGGAGAGGCGGATGGCGAGGCGCTGGAGCGGGCGCGGGAAGAGGCGGTTGCGCAGCAGGCCGGCGTAGGCCGCTCGGGTCAGCACGGCGGGGGAGCGCAGCGATCCGTCGGTGGATGTCGTCAGGCCGAGGTGCGCGCGCAGGCGCTCGGGCACGCGGGCCGCTTCTGCGAGCGGGGCGTCGTCGGGCACCAGGGCGAGCAACCGCCAGGCGTGTCGGGTGCCGAAGGGGCCGGGGAGCAGCAGGAGCGAGAGCTCGTCCCGGATGGGCCCGCCCAGGTCGGCCAGCGGACCGGCGAGGGCCTGCTTCAGCGCGGTCCGGGTGCGCTGCTCGGGGGCGCGGGCCTCCGAGGGCAACCCGGTGCCGGGCTCGACCGCGACCTGGGCCCCGAAGGCGGCGTGCGCGATGCCCAAGGCGGCGGCGGCGCGCACGCTTCGGCTGGAGCCCGAGGGCGGGACAGGGGGAAAGGTCCGGGGCGAGACGACCTGCTCGAGCAGCGAGCGCAGGGCGGCCTCGGAGCCCCCATCCAGGGCCAGACCGGCTGCGCGCCGCAGGCTGCTCTTGGGGGAGGGCGGAGGCAGCTCCCGCTCCGCGAATCGAAAGCCGGACGCGGTCGTGCCCCGCGACCAGATGGCGAAGGCGCGCTCGTCCAGGGTCAGCACGGGACCGCCTGCGGCGAGGCCATCGCGCAGCCGCGCCTGGTGCTCCACCGGGAGCGCCGCGTGCACGAGGACCGCCCAGGGCGAGTCCTGCACCGGGAAGCCGATGGCGAGCACGTCCGCGCCCAGCTCCCGGGCCCGCCGCTCCAGCAGCCGGGCACGAGCAGAAGCGGGAACCGCGCGGCGCAGGCGACGCAGAATCGGCGTCGCGGCAGGCACCGGCACAGGCAGGTCCGTCAGCACCCGCGGATCCTACTCCCCCTGGCTGGGCGGGGGGCTCCGCACGGTGCCGACCTGTTGGGCTGCGGCGCGCTCCAGGGCGGCTCGGAGCGGGGGTGGGCAGGTCGCGGGGGGACCGGCGCAGCGGCTCAGCTCCTCCGCCCACCAGCCGTGCACGAGGGGCAGCTGATCCGAGCACTGCCAACCGCAGGCGCTGCTGTGGATGAGCGCGGGGCGCGGCGGGATCTCCCCGCCAGACCCCAGGACCCGCGCCAGGTCGCGGCCGTCCACGGGCCCCTCGGTCGGGACGCCCAGGAGCGACATCACCGTCGGCATCACGTCCTGCTGCTCCATGCGGCCGGGCTGGGTCTCGCCGGCGCGCCGGCGGTCGGGGAAGCGGATGAGCAGCGGGATCTCGAGCAGCTCGGGCTGCGGGTGGGAGTCCAGGGTCGTGGAGGCGTGGCCGATGCCGCCGCGCTCCAGCAGCTCCTCGCCGTGATCGGAGCTCAGGATGACCAGGACGTCCTCGGGGATCTGCGTCAACACACGCCCCAGGGCCGCGTCGGCCGTGGCCACCTCGGCGTCGTAGAGGGCCTCGATGGCGGGGCGCAGCCAACCGTGGTCGCCGGGGAAGTCCGCGCGCGGCACGGTCGGGTGGCTGCGGGCGCGGTCGAGGATGGGCGAGCTCGGGATCGGCAGGCTCAGGCCGAGCTCCGCGAGCCGCTCGGGGGATGCGTCGTAGGGCGCGTGCACGTCGCGCAGGTGCATCCAGACAAACGCCCGCTTCGCGAAGAGCGCGGCGAAGTCGGGGGCTGCACCCAGCTCGCTCTGGAAGCCGAGGTTGCGGTAGGTCTCGCTCCCCTCGCCCGCGAAGCCGTGCGTCGCCCAGCCAGCATCCACCAGGGTCTCCAGCGGCGTGCGGACCTCGGGGTGAAGCTCCAGGCCGCGCCCCGCGACGCCGTGCCGCGCCGGGTTCAGGCCGGTGAGCAGCGTGACCATCGAGGGGGTCGTCCAGAGCGCGTTGGCGACGGCTTGCTCCAGGGCGAGGGACCCGGCCGCCAGCCGATCCAGCTGCGGAGTCGGCACCTGCGCGCGACCCCAGGGAGGCACGCGATCGGCGCGCAGCGCGTCGATGGTGATGAGCAGGACCGAGGCCTCTGGGAAGGTCGCGGCGGGCGACGAGGGGGGAATCACGGCCGAGGTCGGCGCACTCACCGCGGGCAGCGAGGGCCCCGCCGCGCCGAGCACGAGCCGCGCCGCCACGAGCAGGACCGGGGCGGCCCAGGCGCTGCGTCCCCCGCGCACCAGCAGCACCCCGGCAGACGCGGCGACCCCGTTGGCGAAGACGTCCAAGACATCGAAGGTCCGCGAGGGCAGGGCGCCCTGGATCCCCTCGTCGACGAACCCGAGCCCCAGGGCCAGGACCAGGGCAGCCAGCGTTCGCCCGCCCAGGGCGCGCCAGGCCAGCACCCCCACGGGGCCGTACTGCGCCAGGTGGATGCGCTCCTCGGGCAAGGCCCAGTGCTGGCTGAGCCAGGCCGCCGCGAGGGCCGTGAGCAGGACCGCCGGCAAGGGCACAGCCGGTCGATCGCCGGGCCGGTCGCGCAGCAGCAGCAGGGTCGCGCCGAAGACCAGCAGGGAGATCAGCGCGACGACCGCCGTCAGCACCCCCCGCTCCCGCAGCGCCTCGGCGACGGGCCGGACGGCTGCAAGCGAGCTGTAGAGCGCCACGACCCACGCGACCAGCAGGGCGAAATCCCGCCTCCGGGTGTCCTCGCTCACAGCCCGTGCCTCACGGCGCGAAGGCCTCCAGCACGGTGGCCTCCACGGCGCCCCAGGTCAGCCGATCCCGCACCCGCCCGGCCAGCTCCGGCCCCGGCCGGCCCGCCTGCCAGGCGGAGTCGATCGCTTCGCGCAAGGCCACCGCGTCGCCCGGCGGCACGAGCCACAGACCCTCCACCTCGCCGATCCAATCGGGCAGGAAGCCCGCCTGCGGTGCGACCACGGCGCAACCAGCGAGCGCGGCCTCCAGGCTGACGCGCCCCATGAGCTCGGTCCACGAAGCCAGGACGTGCACGCGGGCCCGAGCCATCAGGGCGCGCAGCTCCGCCGGAGGCAGCTCGCCCAACAGCACCGCGTCGCCCAACTCGGTCAGGAAACGCCGCACGTAGCCGGTGTGGCGGAAGCCGGGCAGGACGCCGGCGAAGGCGAGGGGCAGGTCCAGCTCCCGGGCAGCCTGCAGCACGCCCAGCGGGTTCTTCAGGGGCTCGATGCGGCCACTGCACAGCAGGAAGTCGCCCGCGAAGGGAGGCGTGACCTCGGTCGCTGGCAGCTCCGCCGGCACCGCGGCGGGCAGGATGGCGGTGTCTCGGAACGAGACATCAAATGCCTCCCGCAGCAGCTCCGCCTCGCGCGGGTGGGCCAGCAGGACCCGGTCCGCCGCCCCCAGCAGGCGCGCGGCGCCGTCGCGCAGGTCGCCCTTTCCCCAGCGCAGGGCGGCGAAGCGCAGCGGGTCCCGCACCACCGCCGCCGCGGCCCGCGACAGCCCCTGCCGTCCCTCGCGGTGGTAGCGGCCGAGGGGGTGGTAGAGCGGCACGATCAGGCGGCGCACCCCGTCGCAGCGCTCGAAGAGCTCGCCCCAATCGGGCCAGCGCTGGATGTTGAAGAAGGCCACGGTGTCGCCGGGCTGCGGCTGCGGTGGCCCCTGCTGCACGTCCCAGCTGCCACGCAGCAGCTCGGCCACCTCGTCCATCTGGAGCTGATCGCCGCCGGGCCTCCGCCCCGCCGACCGCCGGCCCACGAGCCAGATGCGCCTCATCGCCCGAACAGCTCCGCCACCCGCACCAGCGCGCCGTAGCTCGCCGCCTGCAGGAAGCCGTGATCCCGGAGCATCCAGAGCCTCTGCGCCTGCCGCACCTGGTGCCGCCGCGCCGCGTCCCAGGTCCGGTGGCCGACGTGGATGAGCTGGGCCTCCTCCACCCGGACCACCCGCCGACCGGCCCGCCGCACCTTCGCGCAGAGCTCCAGATCGGTCCCGTGGAACCAGAAGGCGAGGTCCCAGCCGCCCACCTCGTCCAACACCGTGCGCGGCGCCATGACGCAGCAGCCCATGAGCCAGCCGACGTCCGTGAAGCCCGAGGGATCCGGGGCGAGCTCGCGCTCCCGCCCCAAGCGCTCTGCGAGCAGCTGCTCGAGGTCTGGCAGGTGCCAGCCGGAGCCCTGGTGGGTGCCGTCGGGGTAGATGAGCCGGGGGCCGACGAGGCCGCGGGCGGGGTCGGCCTCCAGGGCGGCCAGCAGGGCATCGAGGGCGGCGCCGCTCGGCAGGGTGTCGGGGTTCAGGAAGACGACATGCGAGGCCGAGCTCACCGCGTAGCCCTCGTTGTTTCCCTTCGAGAACGACGTGTCGCGCGGGGCCGTGATGACCCGCAGCGGCAGATCCGAGGCGAACTCAGCCAGGACCTCGGGCGTGCGGTCGGCGGAGGCGTTGTCGAAGACCACGACCTCCATCCGGGCAGTCGGCGGGTCGTCGCGCAGGCAGCGCAGGCAGGCCTCGAGGTGATCGGCGTCGTCGCGGGTGAAGATCACCACCGCGAGGGAGCTCACGGTCGCGCCCAGCCCACGAGGTAGCCACCCACGCCGGCGACGCAGGCCGTCAGCCCGAGCGCCGCCTCGCGCGGATCCCGCCGCTTCACGATCGCGGCCGCGGGCGCCGACACCGCCTTGCGGGCCATGCCCTGGACCAGTTCCTGCGGCGCGGTCTCGCCCGGCGTCCTCAGCGTCGCCCGCATGCCCTCCCGGCAGTGCAGGTAGCAGCTGCGCACGAGGTCCCGGGGCGCGTCCACGCGGCGGTGCCGCACGATCAGCGTCGGGTCGTAGCGGAGCCGGTGCCCCCCAGCGCGCAGGCGCAAGCCGATGTCGACGTCCTCGCCGTGGCTGCGGTGGCGCTCGTCGAAGCCGCCGACCGAGGCCAGGGCCTCGACCCGGTAGCTCGCGCAGGCGCCCACGAGCATCGGCGCGTCCTCCAGCCGCTCGGAGCCGAGGTGCTGCGGCCAGAAGCGTCCTCGCCAGGCGTCCACCCAGCTCGCGGGATCGAGGTCGAGGTTCTGGCCCCCGAGTCCCGCATGCCCCCCCTCGAAGCCGGCGACCACCTGCGCCACGTAGTCGACGGGCGGGCTCACGTCGGCGTCCAGGAAGGCCACGATCGAGAAACCACCTCGCTCCGCCCGCCGCCAGAGCGTGTTCCGGCCGGCGCCCAGGCCGCGGTTCTGGGCATGCATGAGCGTGGAGATGCCGGCCTCACGCAGCAGCTGGGCGGTGCCGTCGGAGCTGCCGTCGTCCAGCGCGAAGATGGCACCGGGGCGCGGGTCCAGGGCGGCCAGCGCGGCGACGAGGGCGGGCACCCGCGAGGCCTCGTCCTTGCAGGGAACGCAGATCGCGACGTCCGCCGGGCCGGTCACGGGCTCCACTCGTAGAGGGGGAGCAGGCCGTCCACGTGGCCCGCCAGGTCGGGCGCAGCGGGCCAGGAGGCAGCCTCGGCCTGCATGAGCAGCCCCTCGTCCACGATCCGGGCCATGGCGCGCGCCAGGGATCCGGCGTCCCCCGGCTCGAAGAGCAGGCCGTTGACGCCGTCCCGCACGAACTCGGGCAGGGCCCCGGCGTTCGGCGCGACCACGGGCACGCCCAGCTGGAGGGCCTCGTTGGCGGTGCGGCCGAAGGTCTCGCGGACCCGCGAAGCGACGAGCAGCGCGCCGGCGCCGTCCAGCACCGAGCCCAAGGCGTCCGGCGCGTAGCGGCCCGAGAAGGACACCGCGAGGCCCTCGCTCAGCTCGCGAAGGCGGGCCTCGAAGGCCTCCTCGCGGGGCGCGGGCTCGGCCGGCGGACCCCCGTGGATGGCGAGGCGGGCGGTGCCGGGCTCCAGGCGCGCGAAGGCCTCGATCACCAGGTCGGCGCCCTTCGCGGCCCGCAGATCCCCGGCGAAGACGAGCCTCGGCGGCCCTTCGTCGGGGGCCACCACCGGGCGCTGCACCCGCGGCACGGCGGGCGGAAGGACGTGCACGCGGTGCTCGGGGACGCCCTCCCCCACCAGCACGTCGCGCACGAAGGCGCTGGGCGCGACGTGAGCGTGAGTCGCCTGGAGCGCGGCGAAGAAGCCGT
>JAJDAI010000500.1 GCA_029261955.1 Deltaproteobacteria bacterium
CGCCTCGACGAGCCCCTCGCCGAGCACGTGGCCTTCGGGGTCGGAGGACCGGCCGACATCTGGCTCAGCGGCGCGACGGACGAGCAGGAGGCCTTGCTCAAGCGCTGGGCCCGCAAGCACAAGCTGCCCATCAGCGAGTGGAGGCCGGACGACAGCCTCGTCTCGGACCACGGCATCCGCGGCCTGGTGCTCGACCGCTCCGAGCAGGAATCCGGACCGGAGGAGTTGAGCCTCTTCGAGCAGCCCCGCAAGGGCTCCGTCGACGCGCTGCTGGCCGACGCCGGCCTGCGCGGCGTGCGGGTGCGGGGCGCGCGCATCAATCCGGAAGACGGCAACCGCGTGCAGAACCAGGGTGGGGCGACGGCCGCGGATGTGCTCCTGCTCATCAAGGCGGTGCAGGACCGGGTCGCGCGGGAATTTGGCCTGAGACTCGTCCAGAGGTTGCCCGTGATCGGACGCAGCCGCCCACCCAGGTGATCGACTCTAAGAGCCCGTCGTTGTTTCTGATCTTCGTGCTTGACGACACTGGCGCGAATTACCAGAATCCCCCCATGGGAGACTCCGCTGGGCAGGCGTGGTCCCCACCGGGCAACAGATGGGCGTTCTCGACCGACAGTCGGTCCCCGAGCGAGTAGCGAACCGCAAGCTGGGTCGCCGGGGTCTTCGCGCGCAGGAGCGCAGCCGAGCCGTGCGCGATGAGCGCCGTCGGCCGGATCGTGGTGAGCGCAGCGAGGCGCCCAGCCGCCGTCCGCGCCGCCCGCTCGGTGGCGTCTTCGGTGGCGTCGGCCGCGCGACCGCCTTCCTCCTGCTCGTCCCGCTGCAGTTCCTGCTGATGCTCGCCCGACCGGTGGAGCTGATGCGTCGGCTGTCCGACGCGCCGGCCCGCATGCAGGCCCGCACCCGCCGTCTCCGCATGGAGGCCCGGGACCCCGAGACCACCGCCGGCCGCATCCGCGTGTCCGCCGAGATGACCGGCCACTTCTTCCGCGAAGAGCTGGCCGACATGGAGGACGGCTTCCCGAAGGCCGAGGACGTCGTCGCCGACCTTCGCTCCCTGATCCGCCGCGCTGCGCTGCGCGCCGGCCGCACCCTCGGGCTCATCGACGAGCGGGGCGACTCCGACGAGGTGTTCGAGCGCCTGTTTCGAGCCGGCGCCCTGGGGGTCATCGTGGCCGGCATCGGCGTGGGCATCTTCGCGTCGACCTTCCTCGCCATCGACGAGTTCCGCCAGCACGAGCGGTTGAGCCTCACCGACATCCAGGTCGTGGGGCACCACCGCCTGAGCGGCGAGGTCGTGGAGGCGGCGGGCACCGCGCGGCTGGGCGACAACCTCATGGACCTCGACCTCGACGCCATCGCGGCCCGGGTCGAAGAGCTGCCCTGGGTGGAGCGAGCCCTGCCGGAGCGCGACCTGCGCAGCCAGACCCTGGTCCTGCGGGTGGTCGAGCGCCGCCCGGCGCTCATCCTCGCCGACGGCGGCCTGCAGCTCATCGACGACCGCGGCGTGGCCTTCAAGCCCCTGGAGCGCGGCGACGCCACGGACCTGCCCATCCTCGCCATCGAGGGCAGCTCGTCCCCCGAGGCCGTGGCCGAAGCGACGCGCGGCGCCCTCCAGATCCTCCAGGCCGCCTCCGCCGGCTCGGCCCTGCGCGACCGCGACATCTCCGAGATCCGCTGGGAGGCGAGCCGCGGCTACACGCTGGTGACCCGCGCCGGCCTGCCCATCCGGGTCGGCCGCGAGGACTTCGCCGCGCGCCTGGGTCGCCTCGAGCGCGCCGCCGCGTCGGGCGGCCTCCTGCTCGACCACCTCGCCGAGCTGGACCTCGCGCTGCGCGACCGCATCGTCGCCGTGCCGCGGATCCAGCCGAAGGCCCGCAAGCAGCTCGCGAAGCGAATCGCCGAGCAGCCGGTGAAGGCCGACGCACGCACCCTGATGCTGCACCTGCAGCGCGTGCAGACCGACGACGCCGACCTGTTCGGAGGTGCCCAGTGAACGATCCACGAGGAGGTCGCGGCCCGAACATCGTGGTGGGCCTCGACATCGGAACCACCAAGGTCTGCTGCGTCATCGGCGAGCGGAACGCCCACGGCAGCGTGGACGTCGTCGGCATCGGCACGCACCCCTCCACGGGGCTGCGCAAGGGCGTCGTCATCAACATCGAGGACACCGTGCGCTCCATCCGCGCCGCCATCGAAGAGGCGGAGATGATGGCGGGCGTGCAGGTGACCCAGGTCTACGCGGGCATCGCCGGTGGACACATCCGAAGCCTCAACAGCCAGGGCATGGTCCCGGTCAAGACGGGCCAGGTGGGGCAGGGGGACGTGGAGAAGGTCCTCGAGACCGCCCAGGCCCTCGCCATCCCCATGGACCGCGAGGTGCTGCACGTCATCGCCCAGGAGTTCCTGGTGGACGAGCAGGAGGGCATCGACGACCCGCGGGGCATGAGCGGCGTGCGGCTCGCGGCGAAGGTGCACATCGTGACCGCGGCCGTCGCAGCCGCCGAGAACATCGTGCGCTGCTGCAACATGACCGGCCTGTCGGTGCAGGACATCGTGCTGGGCCAGCTGGCCTCCTCCGAGTCGGTCCTCACCCAGGACGAGCGCGAGCTCGGCGTGGCGCTGGTGGACATCGGCGGCGGCACGACGGACCTGGCGGTCTTCCAGGGCGGCGCGGTGGTGCACACCGCGGTGCTGCCCATCGGCGGCGGCCACATCACCAGCGACATCGCCTACGGCCTGCGCGCGCCCATCAAGGTGGCCGAGCAGATCAAGTGCGAGCACGGCACGGCCACGGCCGACCTCGTCCAGCAGAACGAGGTCTTCCATGTGCCGCACGTCGGCGGCGAGCGCAGCCACGAGACCTCGCGCCGCATGCTGGCCGAGATCATCGAGCCGCGGGTCGAGGAGATCTTCGCCCTGGTCCAGCAGGAGCTCCGGCGGGTCGGCTACGACGACCTGCTGCCGGCGGGCATCGTGCTGACCGGCGGCGCGACGGTGCTGGACGGCATGTCCTCCGTGGCCGAGCGGGTCTTCGGCCTGCCGGCGCGCGTCGGCAGCCCCCGGGATGTCGGCGGGCTGGCGGACGTGGTGGCCTCGCCCATCTACAGCACGGGCGTGGGCCTGGTGAAGTTCGGCTTCGACAACCACCGGACAGAGAGTCGATTCAAGGCGAAGACAGAGGGTCCGCTCCAGCGCATGAAGGTGCGCATGAGCGAGTGGCTCTCGAACGTGTTCTAAGGGCGGGATTGAGCAGGAACGGGCGCAGCAGCAGCAGCAGCAGCAGACGAGTTGGGCGGGAGCAGCACATGTCGGTCGAGCAGACGTTTTCTTTCTACGAGCCGCCGCGGGAACGCGAGACGGCGGAGATCCGCATCAAGGTCATCGGCGTGGGCGGGGGCGGCGGCAACGCGGTCAACACCATGGCGGATGCCGGTCTGGGGCAGGTGGAGTTCATCGCCGCCAACACAGACCAGCAGGCCCTGAGCAGCAGCAAGGCCGGGATGGTGGTGCCCCTGGGCACCGACCTGACCCGCGGCCTCGGTGCCGGCGCGCGCCCGTCCATCGGGGCCAGCGCCGCGACGGAGAGCCGGGACCACATCTACGAGCTGCTCGGCGGCGCGGACATGGTCTTCGTGACGGCCGGCATGGGCGGCGGCACGGGCACCGGCGCGGCTCCGGTCATCGCCGAGATCGCCCGGGAGCGCGGCGCGCTGACGGTCGCTGTGGTCACCAAGCCCTTCTCCTTCGAGGGCAAGCGGCGCCGACGCACGGCTGAAGCCGGCATCGAGACGCTCGCGAGCGTGGTCGACACCCTGCTCGTCATCCCCAACGACCGCCTCGTCGCCCTCGCGGGCGAGGAGATGTCGACCATGGACGCCTTCAAGGTGGCCGACCAGGTCCTGCACGACGCCGTGAAGGGCATCGTCGAGCTGATCCACATCCAGGGCGTGGTCAACGCCGACTTCGCCGACGTGAAGACCGTGATGTCGGTCCCGGGCCTCGCGCTCATGGGCCTCGGGGTCGCCTCGGGCGAGCTGCGCGCCGTCGAGGCCGCCCAGCGCGCCATCTCCAGCCCGCTGCTGGAGGAGGTCTCCATCACCGGCGCGAAGGGCATCCTCGTCAACGTCACCTCGGACTCCACCCTCAAGCTGCACGAGCTGACGGAGGCGGTGTCCCTCATCGAAGAGGAGGCCGACGACGACGCCGAGGTCATCTTCGGCTGGGTCGTGGACGACGCCATGGGCGACGAGGTCCGCGTCACGGTCATCGCCACGGGCATCGACGCCACGGTGGCGGAGCCCGAGCGGGCCTACAGCAAGCCGCGCGGCCCCATCGAGCGCCTGCTCAAGGCCGAGTCCAAGGAGCGCACCACCGCCCTGAGCCCCTGGGCCATGGTCCCGGGCAGCTCCGAAGCCTACGACCTGCCCCCCGCGGTGCGCGCCACGCGCGAGGAGAAGGCGGCCCACCGCCCCCTCCTCGATCGCAACCCGCAGGCGATCTTCCAGGCGCAGCTGGACGAGGATCTCGACCACCTCGACAAGCCCACCTTCGTGCGCAAGCTCGCCGACTGAGTCGAGCCACCGGCCCCCGGCTCCGCCGGCCGAC
>JAJDAI010000006.1 GCA_029261955.1 Deltaproteobacteria bacterium
ACCCCCGACTCGGGGGGCGTGGCGTCGTCGTCATCCGACTCCGGCACGGAGTCGTCGTCGTCGGAGGTCGCGTCGTCGTCATCGGACTCCGGCGTCGCGTCGTCGTCATCGGATTCGGGCGTGGAGTCGTCGTCGTCGGACTCGGGCGTCGCGTCGTCGTCGTCGGAGGTCGCGTCGTGTTCGTCCACGAGGAGCTCGTCCACCGAGTCGTCGTCGTCGGACACCAGGTCGGCGGAGGCGTCGCCGTCGACCGCCTGGGGGCAGGCCGACAGCAGCAGGGCGAGGATCAGGAAGCGGTTCATGGTGATGTCTCCGGTACGCCGCTACTGGAGCGAGACGCTGAGGTCGTAGGTGTTGCCGTGCTCGAGGCCGGGGTCGGCGAAGAGCGTGGCGCGCACGAGGTAGGTGCCGGCGAGGGTGGACTCGACGGTGAGGGTCTCGTCGTCGCTCACGCTGACGGCCGAGCTGTAGGTCCCGTCCGGCGCGACGACGCGCAGGTCGACGTCGCCCTCCTCGTCGATGAAGAGCAGGTCCACGGTCAGGCGCTGGCCCTCGGCCGCGTCCACCGCGAACCAGTCCGGGTCGTCCATGCAGATGGAGGCGCCGCTGAAGGAGCCCGCGCCGACGATCGAAGCGGAGGCCTCGTCGTCGTTGTCCTCCCAGGGGTCGAGGGGGCAGTCGACGGGCTCGGGGACCTCGCCGACGTCCAGGCTCAGCTCGTAGCCCTGGACCGGCTCTCCCTCGGTTCCGAAGCGGTAGACGCGGGCGAAGTAGAGGCCGTCCTCGGCGATGTCGGCCTCGAGGTGCTCGTCGTCGTTCGCGGTGGTCCCGCTGGCGACCCAGGCGCCGGCCGCGTCCTGCAGCTGCACGTCGATGTCTCCGTCGGCGTCCACGAAGCTCAGGTCGAGGACCAGGCGGTCACCGGCGAGCAGCGCGACGGCGTAGTAGTCGTCGTCGCCCTGGCAGATGGTCAGCCCGGGGTAGGCGCCCAGGCCCAACGAGGCGGCCAGCTCGGCGGTGTCGTTCTCCTCGTAGGCGTCCTCGCAGGACACCGCAGGCACCTCGTCGGGGGCCGAGTCGTCGTCGTCGCCGGGGGTCGCGTCGTCGTCGTCCGCCGCCTCCTCCGTCGCGTCGTCGTCGTCGGCCACTTCCTCCGTCGCGTCGTCGTCGTCGCCCAGGGCCGGGACCTCCTCGTCGGGCAGGTCGGAGAGGTCGTCGTCCTCGGGCAGCACCTGGGGCGAGCAGCCGAAGGTGAGGGCGGTGGCGAAGACGGACAGCAGGGTGCGGATCTCGAGGGTGCTCATGGATTCCTCCGTTCGGGGTGACGGCTCGGAGCCTAGAGATCGCCCCATCGGAACCAAGGAACAGGATGTGTCAGCGCACGGACGCCGCTGCCCTGCGCGCGCAGCACCCCATTCCGTGAGCCGCACCCGAGCCCAACTGCCGACACGTCCCTCATTGTCACAAGCTGTGCCCAGGCTGTTTCTGGATGATCGCGGCCTGCCCGCGTAGACGGTCTCCACGCCTTGCAGCGCCGATTTGGAGACCGTCATGTCCGAGCACTTCCCCGCCCTTCGCCTCGCCCTCCTCGCCCTCTGCGCCCTCGTGGCGACCGGCTGCACCCAGTCCCTCGGGCTGCAGGGCGCCGACCTGGACGAGGGCACCGACGAACTCGACCGCGCCTCGCCCACGTCCAACCCCGACGGCGACGAGCCCAGCGCGACGCAGGACGAGCAGGACAGCACCCCCACCGAGCCCGAGCCCCTCAGCCAGACCCACTGCCTGCTCGGCGAGGACGTCGCCGCCTGGGCCTGGGACGACACCATCGGCCTGGGCGAGTTCGAGACCGTGCTCAACGACGACGACCTGAGCGAGCTCGAAGCCGACCAGATCGCCGACGGCCTGAACCTCTACGAGTGGTTCGACTTCGACGACCTGCGCCACCTCTTCTCGACCCTGGACGGCGAGCGCGTGATGCTGCGGGACGTGGACATCGCCGGGGTGCACGAGTCCTTCACCCACATCCGCTTCCACTTCCGCGGCTTCGAGTTCGGCCTCGTCTACGCCACGGACTCCATGCGGGTCGTCGCCGGCGTCGAGCAGGGCAAGGTCGTCGGCTGCGAGCTGCTCGCGGAGTGACGCGCAGCCAGTAGACTCGGGCCTGTGACGGAGGCCCCTGCGCGAATCCCACTGCACGACGGCACCCTCGACCTGCGCGAGGGTGTCGTCGAACGTTCTGGTGAGCGCATCAAGCTGACGACGCGCGAGGCGGAGCTGCTGCGCTACCTCGCCGCGCGGCCCGAGGCCGCCGTCTCCCGCGACACCCTGCTCATCGACGTCTGGGACTACGCGCCCGGGGTCGAGTCGCGCACCGTCGACACCACGGTCAAGCGGCTCCGCAAGAAGCTGGAGTCAGACCCCTCGCAGCCCCGGCACCTCGTCTCGGTGCACGGGGTCGGCTACCGGCTGCTGGCGGCCGTGCTCTCGGTCGAAGCCGCGCCCGTGCCCGAGGATCCCGACCGCTTCGTGGGGCGCGAGGCCGAGCTCGCGGAGATCGACGCCGCGCTCCAGAGCGAGGTGCGGCTGGTGACCCTGCGCGGCCCCGGCGGGGTGGGCAAGAGCCGGCTGGCCCGGGAGCTGCTGCGCCGGCGCGCCGAGGCCGGGGACGCCGTGCTGCCCGTCGATCTCTCCACCTGCCGCTCCGCGGACGACATCCGCGGCGAGCTCGGCACCGCCCTCGGCCTGCCCCCCACCGCCGACGACCGCGACGTCATGGAGTCCCTGGAGTCCCGCGTGCCCGCGCTCGTGTTCCTGGACCAGGGCGACTCCTGCCTGGACGCGCTGCGGACCCTGCTGCCCCGCTTCGCCGAGACCCGGGGCGCGACCTGCCTCGTCACCGCCCGGGAGGCCCTGCGGCTGCCCGCCGAGCGCGCGGTCCGCATCGATCCGCTGCCCATCGAGCAGGCCATCGAGCTGTTCCGCAACCGCGCCGGCGTGGCCGACGATCCGGCGCTGCGCCCCCTCGCGGAGGCCCTGGACGGCCTGCCCCTCGCCATCGAGCTGGCCGCGGCCCGCGCCGCGGTGCTGTCCCCGTCGGAGATCCTGGCCCGGCTGGATCAGCGCTTCCGCCTGCTGTCGGAGCGGGGCGCCGGACGGAAGCTGCGGGACACGATCCGCTGGTCCTGGGATGGACTGGAGCCCGACGAGCGCACCGCGCTGACCGCGCTGTCGGTGTTCGCTGGGGGCTTCGACCTCGCGGCGGCGGAGTCCGTGCTCGCGCCGCTGGTGGACGATTGGGTGCTCGACCTGGTCGACGCCCTGGAAGCCCGCTCCCTGCTCCAGCGGCGCGAGGAGGACGGCCGCTCGCGCTTCGCGATGCTGGAGAGCGTGCGCACCTTCGCGCAGGAGGAGGCCAGCCCCGAGCTCCTCGAGACCGCCCGCGCCCGGCACTGCGCCTGGGCCGTCGCGCGGGCCGAACAGCTCGAGGAGGCCATCGACGGCGCCCAGGCGCAGGGTGCCATCCGCGGCCTGCTCGCCGAGCGCCCCAACCTGCGGACGGCCTGGGA
>JAJDAI010000051.1 GCA_029261955.1 Deltaproteobacteria bacterium
CTCGGCGCCTTCCCGGCCGCGACCAGCCACCTGGCGACTGAGGCCTGGGAGCTGCTGCCCGAGGTCGCGCGCACCCGCCTGCCCGCCGACTTCGACGCGCAGGTTCGCGAGACCTGGGCGCTGCGCAAGGGCGGGACCACCCTCGCGGGCGCCGTGCCCGAAGGCTGGGAGGAGACCGTCCAGAAGAGGGTCACCGGCGAGGACCAGGAGCCCGCCGTCGTGGACGCGGGCCTGCCCGAGGGCTCCGGCGTCATCCACGGGGTCGCCGGTTGGGTCGAGCCGCGCGAGGAGCTGAACGCGGGCCTGGGCGAGCTCCGGGTCGACGTGGAGCTCGGCGGCAAGCCCGTCGGCCCGCGCGCGCTGCTCCGGGCGACGCAGCGGGACGCCGCAGCCGCCGGCGATGACGACAGCGCAGCCGAGCCGACGGCCGCCATCGAGGTCCCCAGCGATCAGATCCACGTCCTGCCTCCGGGCACCTGGGACGTGGAGATCATCTACTCCGAATCGGAGGAGTCGGGGCGCTTCGAGGGCCTCGCCAGCGGCCTCGAGGTGCACGCCGGCCACCGCACCTGGTACCGGGCGTCCATGAGCGCGCCCGTCGGCTTCCTCGAGGCGAAGTTCACGCTGGATGCGGTGGACATCTCACCCGAGGTCACCCTGTCGGCCTGGGCCCCGGGCGCCGATCGGGCGCAGCCTCCGCGCTGGTCGGGTCCGGCTGGGGGCCTCGCGCCGCTACCGGAGGGCACCTGGGACGTGCAGGGCCGCTACGACGACACGAAGCACGTGCCGACAGAGATCTGGTTCGAGGCGATCGCCGTGCCCGGCGACGCCGGGGTGGTCACGCGCAAGGCGACGCTCGCGCTCGGCGAGGTGCTGAACCCCACGGGCCCCGGCGTGCGCATCACGGCGACCAACTTCGGCGACGACGTCAGCGATCGCACGCAGGTCTACCTCTACGTCCCCGGCCAGGACGTGCGCTTCGCGCGCGCGACGGCCTCGGGCAAGGGCGCCTTCTACTTCGACGTGCCGCCCGGCGAGTACGACCTGCGGCTCGTCTTCCAGCCCGGCCTCAACAACCAGGAGCTGCAGGGCGAGGCCATCGTCAAGGGCGTGCAGGTCGAGCCGGACGGCATCCTGCGCGAGTCCTACGAGATCGGCTTTCCCTACGGCAGCCTGGACGTGAAGGTGCTGGACACCGGGCGAGACGTCAGCGACGAGGTGCGCGTCGTGGTCATCGGGCCCGGGGCGAGCTTCGAAGGCGCGACGCGGGTCATCGATCAGGACCTCGGTAGGCCCCACTTCCTGCCCATCGGCAGCTACGACGTGTACCTGCTCTACGGGAACGCCGAGCTCGGCCAGCGCCAGCACGTCTTCTCCAACGTGAAGCTGAAGCACGGCAAGAGCTGGAAGCAGGAGTTCACGCTCCAGCAGACGGAGTGGGTCGCTCGCTGATCAGGGCTTCCGGGCGAGCATCCGGTACGCGTTCGACGCGCCGTGCCGGGCCAGCCAGCCCGCGGTCAGCCGGTCGAAGAGGATCCCGCCCAGCAGCAGCGGCAGCCCGACGATCTGGACGGCCGTGTGCCAGAGGCGGCGCAGCAGGCTGGGCCGGGGCAGCCAGGGGCTGTAGGGATCGACCGACAGCGAGCCGACCAGCACGCCCACCGCCAGCAGGGCGTCCGTCGGCAGGTGAGCCTCCGCCCGCTGCCAGGCCACCGGCTCCAGGCCGTGCTCGCGGAGCAGGCGCTCCAGGTTGGCCACGCTGACGAAGTGCAGGTGCTGCGGCTGGAACCACGGCATCCAGAAGCGGCCGAGCCAGCGGCCGAGCCAGGACTCGGGGTCGGGGACCTCCACGAAGAAGTGCCCGCCCGGGGCCAGCACCTGCGCGGCGGCGGCGACCTCGGCCCGCGGGTCCATCGTGTGCTCGAGGTAGTGGCTCATGGAGACCAGGTCGAAGCGGCCGGCCAGCGACGGCGCGAGGTCGGGGAAGAGCCCCCGGTGCGCCTCGTCGATCCAGCCGCGCGTGATCGCGTCGTCCACGCCATCGCTCAGGTCCAGGCCGGCGCGGTGCAGCCCCGGCTCCCGCTCGCCCAGGGCGTGCGCGAAGTGCCCGTGCCCGCAGCCGACGTCGAGCCACTTCTGGGGGGCGCAGTGGGCGTAGATGAAGTCCGCGCGGGCGTCGTAGGGCTGCCCGCTGACCCCGAAGAGCTGCTCGATGCCCTCCCCGCCCAGGCCGTCGTAGAAGTCCCGGTAGTAGTAGGCGAGCCCCGCGATGGACAGCTGGGGGTTCTGGAAGATGTGGCCGCAGCCGCCGCAGCGCTCCAGCCGGAAGCGGCCGCGCTTGCCCTGCCACAGGTCCGGCACGTCGAGGTGCAGGCTCAGCTCGTTGCTGTCGCAGATCGGGCAGCGGTCGCGGCGGGCCTGGAAGAAGGGCTCGGTCCCGTCTTCGATGAGGTCCGCGTAGGTCTCGCGCAGGGACTCACCGTCCTCGCGCACGAGCCGGCTGGCGGGCTGAAGCATCCAACCCACCCAGCGGGCCACCTGGGCCGGCCAGCGCAGCAGGGTGCGCAGGAGCAGGCCGGGCAGCGGCACCGTCAGGGGCGACCCCGCGAGCGCGATGGGGAGCTGCAGGTGCAGGGCGGCCAGGGCGATCAAGCCTGCGATGGGCTCCACGACGAGGCCCAGCAGCACCAGCCCGAGCACGACGGGGAAGACGATCGACAGCGCGTGCGGCGCGCCGATCGCCTCCTCGAGGGCAGCCCGCCCGCTCCAGGGATCCCGCGCCAGGCTGGAGCCCGGCAGGCGGGCCGTGGCGGTGCGGCCGTAGCGGCTGAGGCGGCGGGCCAGCACGACGAAGCGCGCGGGGTCCTCGATGACGGCGTCGGGGTCCTCGCCCGTCTTCCGGAGGAGCTCGTGGGAGACCAGCATCGCGAAGCCGGTGCCCGCCTGCTCGCCGAGCAGGTCGCCGCCCTTGTTGCTG
>JAJDAI010000501.1 GCA_029261955.1 Deltaproteobacteria bacterium
CGCTGCCAAAGCCCAGCTCCTCGACCAGGTCGTCCGAGCCGCTGTGGTCGGCCACGGCCCCGAAACCCCAGGGGTCGAAGGCGGGCTGGGACGGGGGCTCGAAGGGTGGCGGCTCGGGCTCCGGCTCGGCGAAGTCGTGCACGACGGGCACCTCGGAGGTGACCACGGGCACGTCGCCGGATTCGGCGTCGTCCACCTCCTCCAGCGTGCGCATCCACTCCGGCGTCTCGGCCTCCTCGACCCTCGCCTGCTCCTCGTCCTCGAAGCCCCACTCGTCCCGCGAGGGGGCGTCGTCGATGGGGTTGGGCTCGGCCACCGCCGGCAGGCTGTCCATGGACGAGAGCCAGTCGGGGACCTCGGGCTCGTCATCGCCCTCGCCGGGGATCTCACCGGGCACGGCGGGCATCTCGCCGGTGACCAGGGCCCCGGTGTCCTCCCCGCCCCAGATGGCCTGGTTCCAGGCCTCGGAGTTCAGGGCGCGCTCGTCCTCGGTCTCCTCCTCTTCGTCCTCGCCCAGCTGATCGAAGAGCACCGCGTGCGGCGTCACGCCCTCGGTGAAGGGGTTGAGCACGGTGGCGACGCGGCGCTTCATCACGCGGTCCGCGGCCAGGTCCAGCTCGCGGGGCTCGCACTCGGAGTCGTTCGCGTTGCGCACGATCATCACGATGGGCCGGCCGAACTCCTCGGAGCTGCGACCACCCGAGGTCACCACGCCGACCTCGCCGCTGCTCAGCTTCACGAGCGAGCCGTAGGGGTAGCGGCCGATGACGTTGATGAGCGCCTTGACGCAGACGGGATCGAAGACCGCGTCCTTGTTGGCCACGATGCGCTCCAGGGCCTTCACGGGCAGCAGCGGGTCGTGGTCCTCGGCCGGGGTCACCAGGGCGTCGTAGTAGTCCGCCACCTGCACGATGCGGGTGAAGACGGACAAGCGCTTGCGGCCCAGGTTCGGGTAGCCGCCCGGCCGCTTGTAGGTCATGTGGTGCTCGAGCGTCACGAGCATGCGGCGCAGCAGGCCGGGCCCGTACTCGCCGGCCTTGAGCAGGGTGCGGAAGCCCGCGATGGGGTGCTCGCGCATGCGCTCGTCGGCGCTCGTCTCACGCCCCTCCTCCTCCGACCAGCGCTCCACCGCGGCGTAACCCAGGTCGTGGAACATGGCCGAGGCGCCGAGGTCCGCCAGCATCACGCGGCCCAGGCCGAGCTCGCGGCCGATGGCGACGGCCAGCGCGGTCACGTTCACGCAGTGGTTGTAGTAGGGGTCCTCGACCCCGTGGATCGTGTGCAGCTTCAGGAAGCCGTTGGGGTCGTCCTGCGCCACATCGACGAGGTCGTGCACGATCTTGCGGATGCGGAGCGGGTTGGCGGTCTCCGCCGCCTCCACGGCCCGGAAGTAGTCCTTCACCGCGAGCACGCCCTTGGCGTAGGACAGCGCGGCGACCTCCTGCTCCGCGGCGTCGCCCTCCATCTGGACGGGCACGTTCCCCTCGCCCGACTTGAAGTAGTAGGGCCGGTCGAACTCGACCCCCGGGATCTCCGCCTCGTCCAGCACCTCGCGGATCGCGTCCAGCGGATCGCTGTCCTTGGGGGGGCGGCTCTTCAGCAGGATCAGCAGCAGCGCCTTGAGCTGCTCGTGGTCCGGCACCGAGTTGAAGGTCACACCGCCGATGCCGTGGCGCTCGAGCTGACCGACGAGGTAGCGCAGGTTGTTGTAGGCGCTGGGGTCGGTGCGGATGCGCAGATCGTTGAGGTAGACCTGCCCCTCGACGGTGATGAAGTGGGTCCGGTGGATGGCCCGGCTCAGCTCGTCGAGCACCCCGTGCAGCCGCTCCAGGGGCTCGTTCACCGCGTCGTTGTCGGCGCTGTGGATGGAGAGCGTGCGCAGCGACATGAAGAAGTAGTTGACCAGGCCCTTGCCCAGGTCCCGCAGCAGACCCAGCTCGGTGTCGCGCGGATCGGCCACCGCGAGGCCGTCGGCCACGCCCTCCAGGGACAGCAGCCCGGTGTCGTCGGGGCGCTTCGCTTCGCTCATGTCTGGCTCTTCCGGGACGCCTCGACCAGGCGGCGGGTCACGAGCTCACGGAACTCCTGGTTGCCTTGGGTCCGCACCTCGCGCAGCCGCGCCATGCCGGTCGTGGTGCCGGCGGCGGCGAGGCCTTCGACCGCCAGGCGGTTCCACTCGATGACCTCCGGCGTGCCGACGATGCCGCCCATCTTGGCGCGCAGACCGAGCTTCAGCTTGTCCGCGAGCGAACGGGTCGCGTAGTCCGGATCGATCTCGGCCAGCAGCTTCACGACGGCCACGCGCTCCTCGTCGTCCAGGATCTTGAAGCCGCTCTCCTCGAACCAGTGGAACAGGGTGCTGGCGAGCTCGGGCAGGCCCTGGCGGTAGATGGCGGCGATCGCCTCGTCCCGCACGGAGTGGTCGCCGTCCCGCAGCCCGCGTCCCAGGGCCCGGGCGAGGGTGCTGCTGGCGGGCACGCGGCCGAGGATGCGCATCACCGCGCGGCGGATGACGGGCTCCCGGTCGGTCGTCGCGCCCTCGATCATCTCCACCGCTTCGGGGGTCCGCAGCGTCGCCAGGCAACGCAGCGAGGCGAGGGCCCGGGGCACGTCGTCCCCCGCCAGGGCCGCCTCGTAGAGGACCAGGGAGCTGCCGGTGCGTCGGATGAGCGTGGCCGCGAGGATCTGGGCCAGGCGCTGGCTCATGCCGTGGCCGAGCAGCGTCAGCATCTCGTCCGGCTCCAGCGAGGGGAGCAGCTGCTGGAGCACGTCCCAGGCTAGGTCCTCGGCGTCGGGGTCGCCGGTCACCGACGCGACCAGGCCCGCCAACGACTCTGAGGACGCACAGTCCTCCAGCATCCGCCGGGCGGTCGCGGTCAGGTGCTCGGGGTAGATGCCGCCGGCCGAGATCCGGCGCAGGTAGCGCAGCACCACGTCGTAGGTGCCCAGCTGCTTCGCCCGCACCAGGTGGCGGCGGACGGGCGCGATGATGGGCTCGAAGGCCTCGGGCTTGAAGTAGCGCGGCTCGGACAGACAGAGCTCGAAGCAGTAGTCCAGCAGGTGGATGAGCCCGCGCTCCTCGTCCTCCTTCAGCTCGGCCAGCAGCGCCTCGCGCTCCTCGTCGGTGATGCCCTGGTACTCGAACTCCACGAGGCCGCCGCGCAGCCGCAGCGGGTAGTCCCGCGCGCCCTGGTAGAGGCCGGCCTTGAAGCGCGGCGCGGCGCCTTCGGGCAGCACGACCGCCGCTTCGACACCAGCCGATCCGCCGGACTCGCCGCCGAAGTCCTCATCGCCGCGATCCACGAAGGAGCGCGCCACCCGCCCGGTCTTGCGGTCGCCGACGTCCTGCGCGCCTTGCTGAGCCGCCCCGCCGACGCCCTCGGCGGCGACACCGTGCCCGGTCGCTCGACCGCCGGCCGTTCGATCCCCGGGCCGCACCAGGGTGTCGCGCGCGCCGGAGATCCGCTCCATCATCCGGGGGATGGCCTCGCCGGTGTCGGCGCCCTCCC
>JAJDAI010000502.1 GCA_029261955.1 Deltaproteobacteria bacterium
CCGCCGAGGAAGCGCTGCGCCGAGCGCTGCGACCAGGTGTGCTCGGTCAGGCACTTCATGTAGAAGCCGCGCAGGTTGGGGTTCCGGGCCGCGGTCTCCATGACCGTCGCGACCGCGAGCGCGCCCTGCACGGCCTTCGCGCGGAACTCGGGGTCCACGATCGACAGGCCGACCTCGACCACGGCGGGCCCCTGGCCAGGCGGCAGCGGGCAGGCGATCTCGAAGTGCGGGCGGATCGTCGCGAGGTGGCCGACGACCCGGCCGCTGCTGTCGTCCACGGCGATGAGCGATCGGATCGAACCCGCCGCGCTCATGTCCAGCATGCGCTCGGGCTCGTAGATGAACGAGCGGTGGTAGGTCAGCCCGTAGGTCGAATAGACGAGATCGATCAGCCGCTTGGCGTCGTCCAGTGTCTCGAGCGTCTTCGTCGCAATGCCCATGGGCCCTCCACACGATCCACAGTGGGATCATCGGCGGGCCCCAGCGGGTCTTTAGGAGCGACGGCGCCGCAGCCCCAGCAGGAGCAGCCCCAGCCAGCCCACCTGGGTGCGCCCGCCGGTCGAGCAGTCCTGGCACGCGCCAGCCCAGAGCAGCTGATCGGGGCCGTAGACCTTCTCGGCCCGCTCGCAGCGCAGGAAGTCACCCCAGAGCACGGCGGCGTAGCCCTCTTCGCAGGAGCAGGTGGGGAAGCCGTTGAGCGGCTCGCAGCTGCCGTTGGGGCCGCAGGCCAGGGTCGCGCAGGCGGCGTCCGGGTCGAAGCCCAGCTCGCCGATGGAGCCCATCATGTCGGAGTCGAGCTTGTCGCAGACGATGGTCTCGACCAGGGACGGGCCGGCGATGCTCGGCGCGGAGATCCGGCGGCCGACGAAGCCCTCGGGGCAGAGGCAGCCTTCGCCGGAGTCGGTGGTCCCGCACTGCGCCTCGGCGCCGCAGTACATGTCGCCGCAGGGCACGCGGCGGCCGGAGTTGGGGCCGCAGACGTCCACGGGGTCGCGGTCCGACAGGTCGATGATCGAGGAGACCGCGTCGCCGCCGGGCACGAACATCGGGTCGAGCGTCATCTCCCAGGCGGACATGCGCGAGTAGAGCCGGGTCAGCTGGCTGTACTGCGCGTCCAGCGTGCGCAGGTAGGCGAGGGATTCGGCGTAGTCCTCGTTCCAGGACCAGCGGTTCTCGGCGTCCTGGATCGGCGTCGACATGCCCCCGGCGAACTGCGTGACGACCGCCTGGCCACCCGCCTCGTCCAGCTTCCAGGACAGCAGGGGGTAGTAGTTGGTCTGGCCGCTCGCGGGGTTGGCCTGGACCTCGTCGGTCGACAGCTGCAGGTTCGAGAAGTTCTGGGACTCGAAGATGGAGTCGGCGACGACGAAGGTCAGGATGCCCATCTCCGGCTCCGCGGCGACGCCGGTCAGCTGGATGGGCACGACGGGCACGTCGGAGGCGTAGCGGAAGGAGATGGGCGAGATGTCGTCCACCTCGGACTCGGGAGTCAGCTTCAGGGCGAGGAACCACATGCCGGCGGCGACGTACTCGGCGACCAGCGGCTCCATCTCGCGGGTGATCAGGTAGTCGTTGTCGTTGAGCCAGGCGATGAGCGCGTCCGCGTCGGTCGCCTGGAGCATCGTCGGGGCGTAGGGCCCGACGACGGGCAGCTCGGTGACGTCGACCCCGCCGTCTTCGACCACGCTCAAGTCGCCGCCAGCGCCGCCCCCGCGGGAGGCGTTCGGGGCGTTGAAGCCGCCGCTGCGGCACTCGGTGGGCGGCGGGATGACCTGCGGTCGGGTCGCGTCCTCGAGCAGGAGCAGGGCGTTGGCCGGCGCCTCGACGTCGATGTCGTCCGCGCCCAGCTCCGTCGGCACGGGCACGACCCAGGAGAAGTCGTCCGGGTCGCCTTGGTAGCGGATCTCCACCGTGGCGGTGACGGTCCCGTCCCCAGGCACCTCGAACAGGATCCGCTCCGCGTTCTGCTGGATGGGCTCCAGGTTGATGCTGGAACAGAAGAAGCCGCCGCAGGCGAGCGCGGGTGCGGGCAGCAGGAGAACGAAGAGGGCCAGGAGTCGCATGGCGCCATGATGCCGTGCCGCGCCCCGCGCGATCGGGAAGATCCCCGCCGTGGGCTGGATGAACGTTGCGGTGTCAGACACCGGGGGTTTCATTTGAAAGCCGCGGTGTCTGACACCGGGAGTTTCATCGGGGCGGCTAGACTGCCGGCGTCGTGCGCCTTCTCCTTCTGGTTCTGCTGCTCGCTGGTTGCGCCCCTTCGACGGGGGTGACGATCCACAACGGCACGAACGAGTCGCTGGAGATCAGCGGGCTGCCGGGCGGCAAGGTCGTCGTGGACGGCGGCAAGCTGGCGCGGGCGGGCGACATCCGGAAGCCCCTGGCGCTCGTCGCGAAGAGCACGACGGGCCCCCAGACCTACACGGTGCAGCTCGAGCTGCCGCCCCCGGGCGGCGAGGCGGTGTGGGCCATCGGCGGTCAGGGCTGCTTCGCGGAGGGGGACTTCACCGAGTACTACGAGGCGCCGCCCGAGGTGCCCGCGCAGGCCCACGTCCTGTCGATCGTGAAGCCCGGCACGGAGACCTGGCTGAGCACGGGGCCGATCTCGGCCGGACCCGGCGAGCGCCTGCCCGAAGGCACACGCGGCGGCACCGTCCGCGCCCTGGTGCACGTGCCCTGCGACGTCACGCGCTTCCCCGAGCTCACGCGGTCGTGGCTCGAGATGACGCTGCCCGAGATCGAACCGAAGCCCTGAGCGCCAACAAGCAGTCTTCGCAACCAATTCTTCAAGGCGATCGCGATCGCTGCCGATAGAGCCCTCCAGTCTTCGGAGGATTCGAATGGGCGCACCGGCACGCATCGCACCACCCGCACACCAGGGCCCTGCCCGGTGGCGTCAGCTTGGAGACCTGCTCGTCGAGAGCGGTGTCCTCACAGCCGAGCAGCTCACAGAAGCGCTCATCATCCAGAGGGAAGAGCAGAAGTACCTCGGTGAGGTCCTGCTCGAGATGGAGCTGATCGAACAGACCACGCTCTACTCGGCGCTCGCGCAGCAGGCGGGCCTGCCCTTCGTGCGGCTGGAGCCGGCCTACCAGGACCCGGCCGTCGCCGGTGTGCTGCCCTTCTCCATGATCCAGAAGCTGCGGGCCATCCCGTTGTTCCGGGTCGAGAAGATGCTCACCGTCGCCATGGACGACCCGACGAACCTGGACCGGCTCAAGGAGCTGTCCTTCGCCACGGGCGCCCAGATCCACGCCAACTACACGACCGCCGAGGCGATCGACGCCGCGATCGAGGCCCGCACCGGCAACCTCGTGAAGGTGGAGGGCCTGGGCCGCGCGACCGACCTGAGCAAGGACGCCGCCCAGACGATGGAGGAGGAGTACGGCTGGAGCGGCGAGTCGGCGATGGACCCGGCCGAGCTCAGCAAGTCCACGGCGGTCATCGACCTCATCGACAACCTCATCGTCGAGGCGCTGACGGTGAAGGCCTCGGACATCCACCTGGAGCCGAAGGCGCGCCACCTTCGGGTCCGCTTCCGCCAGGACGGCATCCTCACCGACCGCCCGAGCATCCCCAACGGCTACAAGGCTGCGGTCCTCTCCCGCTGCAAGATCATGGCGGGCATGGACATCGCCGAGCGGCGCACCCCGCAAGACGGCGCCTTCTCCATGAAGTTCCAGGGGCATCGGGTCGACTTCCGGGTCAGCTCGTTCCCCACGAAGTACGGCGAGGTCATCGTCGTGCGGATCCTCGACCGCTCCAGCCTGAAGCTGGACCTGAGCTCGCTGGGCTTCCCCGAGCGACTCGCCACGAAGATGCGCAAGACCGTCAACCAGCCCAACGGGATCCTGCTGGTCACGGGGCCGACGGGCTCGGGCAAGACGTCGACGCTCTACGCGCTGCTCCAGGAGATGGATTCGGCCAGCAAGAAGATCATCACGCTGGAAGACCCCATCGAGTACGACCTGCAGGACATCTGCCAGGGCCAGACGCACGCGAAGGCGGGCTTCACCTTCGCCCAGGGGCTCCGATCCATCCTGCGCCAGGACCCCGACG
>JAJDAI010000503.1 GCA_029261955.1 Deltaproteobacteria bacterium
GCGAGTCTCGGGTACGGATTCGTGCGTGGCCACCTTCAGGACGAGAACGGTGCCCCAATTGCCGGTGCTGATGTGAGCTTCCTGGTCCCCGATCCGACGGTGGACCTTCAGTTGCCGGCGACCTCTGAGTCGGATGGCTCATTCGTCGTCCCGGTCCTCCCGTCGAACGGGGAGGCACGATGGGTCCTCGAAGTGCGGTCGCCGCTCCACACTCCGGCTTGGCGACATGTGATCGCCGCTGCCGGAGAGGACAAAGCGATCAGACCGATCACGGTCCGCAGCATCCAGCCCGCCGACATCCAGAGCATCAGCCCGAGCTCGGTGAAGCAGACCGTCTACAGCGCCGATGGGCAGAGCTACGCAGTGGACTTTCCGCCCGGCTCGGTTCCCTCCGAGATGGACGTGACGATCGTCCCCCTGCAGAACCGTGAGGAGTTGGGCAGCCCTCTGCCCGACAGTTCAATGTTCACCTACGCGGTCTGGCTGGACTCAACGGTCCCGTTCAACGGCCAGGTGACGGTCCGCGTGCACAACCACTTGGGCTTCCCGGAGGGCACCCAGATTCCGGTTGGCTGGTACGACGAGACGGCCCACCGCTGGGTACACGAGACAATCGCGGAGGTCGTTCCAGACCCGGACCCTGCCGTCAGCGAGACCTGGGTCGCCTACCCAGCAGAGCACTTCAGCTTCTGGGACATCAACACAAGCCCGGATGCATCCCAGTACGACGACTTCGCAGACGGCCCCGCCGGCCTTCCGGCCGACTACACCTTCGCAGACGATCCTTGTCTCGGATCGACGATCAGCGCATACAACCAGTACCTGGGCGACTCGATCGCGTTGCCCGACTACGGAGTCCGCTCGGGTCGCTTCGGTGTGGGCCTGACCTACCAAAGCGAGCGGGTCGAGCCCGACGTCATGCTGAGAGTGGAGCTACCCGAATACGCGACTGCCCCTCCTGATGAGTTGCTCCTGTGGGCGCAGTTGGGCGGCACCACGGCCGAAGGCTACTGGACTGGTCCCCCCGTCGATGAGTCAGTCCTGTTGAAGGCGCGGATTCCTGCGCAATCCGGGGTCACGGGGCAGTGGCTTGAAACCGGCTTCTACGACCTCGACTACCAGGTCGGACTCCACTACGACTCGATCGACTACGGCATCGTTCCCGCGTTTGCTGCACCCGGCAGTTCGGTCAACCTGAACCAGCCCATCGAGGGCGCCGAGACCTTCTGGCGAACCGCTTCGACGCGCCGGTTCGTCGCCAACCTCCGCGAGAGCCCCTTCGGTGCGGGCTGGGCCCTCAGCAGCGCGAAGACGCTGCACTTCGACGAGTATCCAAACGGTGACCTTCGGACCATCGCACTAGCCGAGGGCGACGGCGACAACCACGTGTTCCGGCCCGGCAACGCGGCAGTATTCGCCGGCACCGGCGAGAGTGGTGGGACCCCGCTGAGCCCGGGGCAGGACCCTGCCACCCTTAGTCTCGGCACCCCTTCTGGCATAGCAGTGGCGTCGGACGGCACCCGCTATGTCTCGGACGGAGATGACGGCGAGATCGACTGCATCATGGAGATCGGCGAGAGTTCGCCGGGTGTCTGGGAGACAAACGAATTCGCCGGTCAATGCGGCTCGACCGCGACAACACCCGCACCGGCAATTGGGCCCGCCAGCAGTTCCATCGGCGACCCTCGTGATCTCTGGGTCGATGCCAGCGGCGAGTACGTGTACTTCGTCGAGGGTGCGTTTGACTGCGTACGTCGGGTCCACCGGGCCAGCCACGTGATGGAGACCGTCGTCGGTCTGTGCGAGCAGAACGATGGATGGAACGACTTCGCTCCGCTTGAGATCCCGACCTCTACTCTCTCCGCGGACCTTAAGCCGGCAGCAATCGCACTGGCCGGAGACGACACCCTCCTGGTCCTCGACCTGGATGCCCATGGGTTCGGCCACTGGCGAGCTCGTGTTCTCCAGGTTGACCTCACATCGCCCGGCTTCCCGGCCCAGACAGTCGCGGGCGCGCCAACCCAGCACGCCGAATGGCTTCCCAGCCTTGTAGAGAATAGTTGTGGCGACCCCTACTGCGGGCTTGTTCCGTTGCCGAACCTGCCGACGCGACGCCGCTTGCCCCTCTACCACGCTGTCGACCTGGAGCTGCTCTACGACGGCACTGGCCCCGATCCCTTGACAGTGCTCGTGCTGGACCGCGAGGTAGGCGAAGGGGACAGCGCGGCCGGATCCGCCGTGTACGAGGTACGCCTGGAAGGCAGCGAGGACTGGAACGTCTTCGCAGGCAGCGGGGTCTCGAGCGGATTCGCCCTTGGCGGGGGCGCTAGCGATCTTCCCATCGGTGAAGCCAGCGGCCTCGTTGTCGATCGTGACCGACAGCTGGTCTACCTGTCCGCCGGGAACAGGGTCTTGCGCATCGACGAGTTCGCTCGAGCCTCGGAGTTCTTCGGTACTGGGTTGCCCGGGTTCAATGGTGATGATGGCCCCGCGGCCCGAGCCCAAATGCAGGCAGTCTCGGCCCTCGCGGTTGCGCCAGACGGCACACTTCTCGCG
>JAJDAI010000504.1 GCA_029261955.1 Deltaproteobacteria bacterium
CGCGACCTGAGGCAGCGTGCGCCGCACGAGATCGATCTGCTCGACGAAGGTCTTGCAGGCCCCGCACATCACGAGGTGGAACCGGAAGAGCAGGCGTCGCCCAGGCGGCATCTCGCCGTCGAGGTAGTCGCTAGCCAGCTCATGGACATCGCGGCAGGTGATTCCGAACACGCGCTCTCGCTCCCAGGTCGATCGGGCGGGCGCTATTCCTCACCGGTCAAGTGGCGCGCGAGAGCCTTTCTGAGCTTCGCGCGGCCGCGGTGGAGGAGCACCCTCTGGTTCGACTCGCTGATCTCCAGCAAGTTACACGCATCGAGCGAGGACACGCCCTCCACGTCGCGGAGCAGCACCACGGCACGCTGCATCTCGGGGATCGAGTCGAGGGTCTGGGAGATGAGGTCGGCCCCCTCGCGCGCCATGAAGAGGTCCTCCGGGGAGTCCACATCCCAGGACGCCGGCTTGTTGAGCCAGCCGCCGCCGCTGGCGAAGCGCTCCGGGTCCATCGTCGGCCCATCGGAGTCTCGGGAGGACAGGGAGCTCAGCGGCACGGTGCGCGCTTCCCGCACCGCGCGGGTCCGGGCCCGGTTGGCGAGGATCGTGAACACCCAGGTCTTCAGGGAGCTGCGGCGCTCGAAGCGGGGCAGGCCCGTCAGGACCGCCTGCCAGGCCTCCTGCACGACCTCCTCCGCCAGGGCCTCGCTGCGCACGTAGACCCGGGCGACGCGCTTCAGGCTGGGAGACCAGGCGTCCAGCATCGCCGCGAAGGCCCGAGACTCCCCGGCCAGCAGACGCGGGATGAGTTCATCGTCGGACGGCAGCGGGGGCTTCGGCAAGGAGCGGCCTCGGGGCGTCGGCTTTGCGGCCGTCGCGGAGCGGAGGGAGGAGTCCAGGGCGGCGGTGATGGCGGGTGGCATCTGCTCCATCGAAGGCTGTGCCCTTCCACACGTCAAGCGATCTGCGGACCTTCTGACATCGCTGTGCAGGGCTTTTGCATCGGCGGGTGTTCTCTTGACTTCCTTGACGTTTCCGAAGGCTCGGGCGTTTCGCACGAGCGTCAGCAGGCCGCGGGGACCGGGGGGCGCCAGCGGCACGAAGAGCCGATCGCGGGCGACTCCAACCGGACCTCGGCGCGCCCCGGGATCGGCGGCCGCTCGCGGCTCAGGGCGTCCGGCAGGAGGGCTCGGGATCGCGCACCAGCAGGACGAGCTCGGGGTCCGTCGTGTCCCCGCGGATCCGACGCTCGGCCCAGCCCTCGATCGGGGCACATCGCAGGACCTCGTTCGCCTCCCGCTCGGTGGTGGGCAACACCACGGCGTCCAGCTCGCAGGGTGGGGGCCTGCCGTCCCCCATCTCGGGGCAGGCGGGGACGAAGGCGGGTGGGGGCTGGCCGCTCGCTGGCCCCGCGCGGAACGCGGCCCGGGTGGCCGCCCGCCACCAGAACATGTCTCCCTTGGGCGCGAGGCCCGGCATCTCGATCCCCAGCCCCACGCAGCTCAGCTTGCAGGCTGCCACCGTGGCCAGGGCCGCAGCTCGCTGGCGGGCGCGATCGGGCGGCTGCTCGTCGCCCCGCGTCCAGCCGCGGTCCTCGACCGAGCTCGCGCCGAAGGGGCCGCGGAAGACCACCGAGGGCCGCGGCTTCGGCCGGTCCCGATCGATGTACAGGGCCTCGCCCGAGGAGTCCTCGCGGTGGGGCCGGGGGCCGGGGGACTCCACCGCCTCCCAGGCCGCGTTGAAGGCGGCGCGCGGGGCGAAGTGGAACTCGACCGCGACCCCCAACAACAGGGCAGCGAGCACGAAGCGGAGCCACGGCCGCCGGGCCGCGCGGCCCAGCCCCGCCCCGCCGGCGATCGCCAGCGCCGGAGCGCCGACCACGAGCCAGCGGTCGTCGAGCACCGGGATCATGCCGAGCACGAAGAGCCCGTGGCAGAGCGCGACCCCGAGGACGAGCAGCAGCAGGCGCCAGCGCCGTGCTCGCGCCGCGACGCCGGCCCCCCACAGGAGCAGCAGCGCCAGAAGGGGCGACAGGACCGAGCTGACCAGCCGGAGCGGGTAGAAGCTCAGCTCCGCGGGGCTCCAGGAGCCCAGGCGCTGCAGGGACGCAGCGAGCGGCGAAGGCGGCGCCTCGCCCGGGTCGCGCAGCAGCGGGCTGAGGATCGGATCCTGCATCTCGAGGAGGGCGCGCTGCATCGTGAAGGAGTTGAGCTCGCCCACCTCCTGGAGGTAGCCCCAGCTCCCCCCCGCGGCGATGCCCGTCGCGAGGACCAGGCCCAGCAGGCAGAGCAGGGCGTGGCGCCCCCCGGAGACCGCCAGGCCAAAGCCGAGACCGAGCATCGGCAGGCCGAAGGGGATGGCCGCCCACTTGACCCCGCAGGCCAGCAGCGCCACGGCGCCCCCGAGCAGGCCGGCGAGCAGGGGGCGGCGGGGCGCGAGCCCCAGCACGAGCGCGACCGAGAGCCAGAGCAGGGCGGTCATGGGGAGGTCGTAGTGGTAGCGGCCCGCCATGCCCTGGAGGCTGGGCAGGGCCGCGACGACAGCCACCGTCACGAAGGCGCCGCGCTGGTCACTCCCCAGCTTGCGCGCGACCACGCCGCAGGCCCCGGCGAGCACGAGCAGCCAAGGCAGGCCGGAGGCGGCGAGTCGGAGCGGCCCCTCCCCCACCGCAGCCGTCCACGGCAGCGACAGCAGGTGCAGCCCCGGCGGGTAGGCCGCGTCGGCCCCGACCAGGCTCTCCCACCAGGAGCCGGTTGCCTGATCGAGGTGCTCCAGCAGGCGGAGGCGCGCGAGGGGCTCGATCCAGGGGGCCCCATCGGTGCCGAAGCTCTGGATGCCGTCGCCCCGGAGCCGGAGCAGCGGCAGGGCGGCGAGCAGGCCGATCAGCGCCGTCCAGCCCAGCGCCTCGGCGCGGGACGGTGGGGGCGGCGCGGAGCCAGGCGGCGCAGGAGACAAGGGCGGGTGCCGTCTTCGAAGGGGGAGGAACCGGTCGCGGCGCCCGAGTCTAGCCCGGCAGTTCCCCGCCGCCGACCGAGCGGGCTACCCTCGCCCCCGTGACTGACGGGGAGATCCTGCTGGAACGAGGCCGAGTGGACCTCGCACGTCGCGTTCTGATCGGAGCGGACGGCGAGATCAGGCTCACGACCAAGGAGGCGACGCTGCTCGCCTACCTCGCGGAGCGGCCCGGCGAGGACATCTCCCGCGAGGAGCTCCTGGAGGAGGTCTGGGGCTACCGCGGCGGCGTGGTCTCGCGGACGGCGGACACGACGCTCCAGCGCCTCCGCGCGAAGGTCGAGGCCGACGGCGCGGAGCCTCGCCACCTGCTGACCGTGCACGGCATCGGCTACCGCTTCGAGCCCCTGGCGGAGCAGATCGAGGCCCAGCGGCCGCCCTCGGCCCCCACGAACCTCACCGACGATCTGGGCCGGTTCGTCGGTCGGCAGGACGAGCTCGCCTCGCTCGTCTCGACCCTGGAGGGGTCCTCGCGCCTCGTGACGCTGCGCGGCATGGGGGGCACGGGCAAGACGCGCCTCAGCCGACACCTCGGGCGCACGCTGCTCACGCGCGGGACCTTCACCGGCGGGGTCTGGTTCTGCGATCTGACGGAGTCTCGCGACACCGCCCACGTGCTCGGCGTGCTGGGCCGGGTGCTCGACGTGCCGCTGGGGGAGAGCCGCGGCCTGGACGACCCAGCCGCCCGCCTCGGCCACGCCATCCGCGCCCGCGGGCCGACCGTCATCATCCTCGACAACTGTGAGCAGCTGGCCCAGGAGGGCGCGCCCCTGCTGGCCGCCTGGATCCGCGCCGTGCCCGAGGCACGCTTCGTCGTCACCTCCCGCGAGAGCCTCCGCGTGGACGGCGAGACGCTCGTGGATCTGGATCCGCTGCCCGTGGACGCGGGCGTGGAGCTGTTCGTCGACCGCGCGTCGAAGGCCCGCGCAGGCTTCGTCCCGGACGATCGGGTGCGGGCGGTGCTGGCCGACATCGTGCGGCGCCTCGACGGCCTGCCCCTGGCCATCGAGCTGGCGGCGGCGCGGGTCGCGGTGCTCTCCCCCGCGACCATCCTGGAGCGGCTCGACGACCGGTTCCGGCTCCTGGCGAGCACCCGACGCGATCTGCCTCCCCGCCAGCGCACGATGCGCGGCGCCCTCGACTGGTCCTGGGACCTGCTGGATCCGGTCGAGCAGGCCACCCTGGCGCAGTGCTCCGTCTTCCGCGGGGGCTTCACCTTCGAAGCAGCGGACGCGGTCGTGCACGCCGGCGCCAACGCGCCCTGGACCGCCGATCTGCTCCAGTCCCTGCTCGACAAGTCGCTGGTGCGGAGCAGCGAGCCCGTCGAGCTGCCCGGCACGACCCACCTGGCCCTGCTTGAGTCGGTGCGCGCCTACGCGGCGGAGCGCCTGGAGGAGGCCGGCGACCGGGACGCGACCGAAGCGAGGCACCGCGACCACCACCTGAGCGCCGGGCAGGCCCTCGCGGACGAGGTGGACGGCCCCGACGGGATCTCGGTGCTGCGGCGGCTGGCGCTGGACGCCGACAACCTCGACGCCATCTGGCGCCGGGACCGCGACCGCGACCCGACCTCGGCCTGCGCCGCAGCCCTGCTCCTGCACGAGGTGCTCCGGGTGCGCGGGCCGGCCTCGCGTCTGCTGGCGTTGCTCGACGGCGCGGTGGCGATCAGCGCGGGGCTGGCCGCGCGCACGCGGATGGACCTGCTGGTGGCCAGGGCACGCACCGAGCGCCACGTCGGCCGGATCGACCAGGCCCGCAAGGACGCCGTGCTCGCCGAAGAGCTCAGCCGGGAGCTGGGCGACGAAGCGCAGGGCCAGGCCCTCCTCGCCCGCGGCCTGGTGGAGGAGGCGGCCGGCGAGCTCGAGGCCTGCTGCGCCAGCTACCGCGAGTCCATGACCCACTTCGAGGCCGCGGGCTCGGTCTTCGGCGTGCTCCAGGCCAAGGCGCTGCTCGCCTTCGACCTCTGGCAACGCGGCCGCAAGGACGAGGCGGAGCCCATCCTCCGCGCGGCCGTCGCCGAGGTCGAGCGCCTGGGGCTTCACCAGC
>JAJDAI010000505.1 GCA_029261955.1 Deltaproteobacteria bacterium
TGGGCTGGATGTCCGCTTTTCCCTTCACGTTGGTCGCGACCACGTCGCGCACCGCGAAGTCGAACTGGAGCTGCTTGCGCTTGCCGGACACGATCCGGCCGTTCAGGCGCAGCCCGAGTTCGCCGACGGACACCGACTTGCTGCCCTTGGCCTTCGCGTCCCGCTCGACCCTCAGGCTGATCGACAGGTTCTGGGGCAGGGGCTGGGGGACCTGGTAGCGCAGGTAGCGCAGGGGCTCGGTGCCGGGCTCCAGCAGCTCGACCACGACGCCGTCGGGATCGGGGGAGGCCGGGGGGCCGATCGGCACGTCCGTCACGATCTCCCGGGGGCCGCCCACCGGTGCATCCGGGGGCTCACAGGCGGTCAACAGCAAGAGAAGGACGATCCAGCGCACCGACGGAGCATAGGTCATCCGGCCCGGCGCCCGAAGGGACCGGCCGCTCATCGCGTGACGCTGTTCAGAGTCACCCTTCGCAGGATCTTTGGTACAAGGACAAAATCATGAGCAACACCGGTCCCTACCGCATCGGCATCATCTTCTCGGGTGGCCCCGCCCCCGCAGCGAACGCCGTCATCTCGGCCGCCGCGATCTCCTTCCTCGACGAGGAGCGTGAGGTCATCGGCTTCTTCGGCGGCTACACCCACCTCCAGCAGTACCACCCCGAGTCCTACCCGATGGTCGCGGGCGAGCACTTCCGGCGCCTGACGCACCGCGATCTGCGCGGCCTGCGAAACCAGCGCGGCATCCTCATCGGCACGGGCCGGGCGAACCCGGGCAAGGGCATCACCTGCCCCGAGGATCTGACGGACCGCGGCAAGACAGCGCGGCTGAAGCGGGTCTACGACGCGCTGACGAGCCTCGGCATCGACGCCCTGATCTCCATCGGCGGCGACGACACGCTCAAGACGGCCAACCTGCTGCACCTCTTCCAGAAGCACATGCCCCCGGCCGCGGCCCGCGTCCGCGTCGTGCACCTGCCGAAGACGATCGACAACGACTACAAGGGCATCGACTTCACCTTCGGCTTCTTCACCGCCGTCGACTTCATGGCGAAGGAGGTCCAGAACCTGCGCGCCGACGCCATCGCGACCAGCTCCTGGTTCGTGGTGGAGACGATGGGCCGCAAGGCCGGCTGGCTGTCCTACGGCGTCGCCATCGCGGGCGAGGCCAACCTCGTCATCGCACTCGAGGACCTGGACGAGGATCTGCTGGAGGACGGCGCCCTCTCGCTGGAGAAGCTGGCCGAGCACATCGTCGACCTGATGCTCGTGCGGGCGAAGCGGGACCGGAAGCCCTACGGGATCGTGGTCCTGGCCGAGGGGCTCGGCGGCGCGCTGCCCGACCGCCTGCTCGAGGGGGTCGGACGGGACGAGCACGGCCACATCAGCCTGGGGAACATGGACCTGGGCGAGCTCGTCAGCAGCGCGGTCTCCCGGCGCTTCGAAGAGCGCACGGGGACTCCGCAGCGGGTCAAGAGCGTGCAGCTGGGCTACGAGTCGCGCTGCGCTCTACCGCACGCCTTCGACGTGATGCTCGGCTCGCAGCTGGGCGTCGGCGCCTACCGCGCCCTGGTCGAGGAGGGGCTCACCGGGCACATGGTCTCGGTGACCGGCCAGCTCGACCTGCTCTACGTGCCCTTCGAGAAGCTCATCGACGACCAGACCCTGCTCACCGAGGTCCGGCTCATCGAGCCCGGGAGCGACTTCCACCGGCTCGCGCGCTTCCTCGAGACGCAGATGGACCGGCTGCCCTACTGGGAGTCCCACGACTGACCTCGCGGGCCCGCGCGACGGGCCCTGATCGGGTGTCCGGGACCTTCAAGAAGCCTGGCGGACGTCCGAAGACGTTCTCATGCACACGATCGTCCTCGTCGAGCCCCGCAAGGTCTTTCGCTCCGGCCTCGTGAGCGTGCTCTCCAGCGGCTTCCGGGTCGAGGTCGCCAACTCGCTGCCCGCGGCCCTGCGCCTCGTCGCGCTGAAGCGGCCGAAGGCCGTGCTGGCCAGCCTGTTCCAGGCCGGCGAAGAGAACGGCCTCACCGCCTGCAAGGGGGTGAGGGACCGCTACGGCGACTCCATCGTCACCTTCGTCTACGGCGCGCCGAAGGGCGGCGTGGACAGCCACCGCCGAGCGGAGATCGAGCGCCGCTACGGCGTGGACCTCTTCATCGCGCGATCCCTGGAGCTGTCGGTGCTCGCCGACCACCTCCAGAGCGAGCTGCGCCGCGCCATGCTCCACACCGAGTCGGCGGTCATGCGGCGGCACGACGCCGCCTCGGATCCCGAGCTGCAGCCCAGCTTCGACGCCCGCGTCGACCGCAGCGTCTCCGAGGACACCTGGGCGGAGATCTTGCGCCGGGACGCCAGCCGCCGCACGCTGAGCAAGCTCGCCAACAAGTCCATCGGGCCCGATCCCATCGACCGCAGCTGGTCCGACTCCGACCCGACCTGGGGCGAGATCATGCGGACCCGTGCGACAGCGCGCGCCGTGAAGGTGCTCGCGCGCAAGGCCTTCGGGCTGCGGGTGGCGAAGAAGACGGCCTGAGTCGGCGCCAGGGGCACCGACCGCCGCAATCAGTCCTTCGGGACCTCGCTGGCCTTGAGGGGGCGCGGCAGCGGGGTGTCCTCTTCGGGCTCCTGCGGCTCCTCGGGGGTCGCCTCCTTGACCCCGATGGCCTCGCGCTCGCCGAAGTCGCCGAGCTTGAGCATCTCGGCCGGCTTCAGTGTCTCGCGCTTCCAGGTCACCGCACCGTCGGTTGCGATGAGCGCGATCGCCTCGCCCTGGGCGTCCACGTAGCGCACCGAGTCGTGGCCCTCGCGGTCCGAGTTTCCGGCCAGCGTCACCATGTCCGCCTCGCGCTCCTCGCGGCTCTTCTGGAGCCACTCGGCCGACATCGTGAAGACGAGCACGCCGCCGTCGACTTCCTTGTCCGACACCTCGAAGACCAGGGCCCGGAAGGACGTGAGGTTGCGCGGCTCGGGCGCGGTGTGGGCGACGTACCAGACGCCGTAACCCATGGCCCCGATGAGGGCGATCGTCAGCAGCCAGCCGACGATCTTGCGGGGCAGCGACTCGGGCTTCTTCGGCTTGTCCTTCGGGTTCGGCAGCGGCTTGATGCGGATCGTGCCGTCGTCCTCCTCCTCCGGATCGAAGGCGCCGCGGCTGTAGCGGGTGGCCGCGGTGTGAGAGCCGCGTTTCGGGAGCCAGGCCTC
>JAJDAI010000506.1 GCA_029261955.1 Deltaproteobacteria bacterium
TCATCGAAGACCTGCGCACCCCCTTCTTCTGCGTGTCCACGAACCTCAGCGCGGGGGCGCAGGCCGTGCACACCCGCGGCCTGCTGTCCCGCTGGGTGCGGGCGAGCATGTCGGTGCCCGGCCTCGGCCCACCGCTCTTCGACAAGGGCGAGGTCTACGTGGACGGCAGCGTGCTCAACAACCTGCCCATCGACGTCATGCGAGAGCGGACCCGCGGGCCCATCATCGCCATCAACGTCGGCGCGACGGAGGGCCCGAGGGCGGGCGTCAACGTGGACCAGGTCCCCGGGGCGCTGGCGATGCTCAAGGGTCGGCTGCTCGGGCGCCACGAGGAGAAGCCCGAGATCCCGGGGATCATCGACGTGCTGCTGGGCTCCGCGATGATCGGCGGCGTGCGGGCCTCACGGGCCTACGAGGGCATGGCGGAGCTGATCATCCGCCCGGAGCTGGACGGCTTCGGCCAGCTGGAGTTCTCGGCGCTGCAGGCCATGGCGGATCGGGGCTACGCCGCCGCCGTCGAGGCCTTGACCGGGTTCTCGCTGGAGACGCTCTAGGGGATCGTCACCGTCAGCGCGTCCTCGCGGATGACGCCAGCCTCGTCGATGGCCCGCGCCACCACGGTCGTCTCCGCCGAAGGCAGGGTCACCGACAGCGACCAGGTCGTCGTCTGCAGACCCGGGTCCGTGTTGCCCGTGGAGTCCACGGTCGCGGTGCCCAGCAGCGTGCCCGTCACCGGGTCGTCCTGCCAGACCTCGACCACCAGCAGGTCGGGGGCGCTGTCCTCGACCGTGCCGCTGATCTCCGTCGCGCTGACCGAATCCACTACCACCTCGGGCGCGTGGTTGATGGCGTGGCCCACGTAGCTGGCCTTGTTGCCGGCGTTGCCGCGGCCGTAGACCGGGTCCCAGTTGCCCAGGGGGCAGGGCGCCGCGGGGTTGGACTCGAGCACCTGGGTGGTGGCGCCGTAGTACCAGTGGAAGGCGTCCACGGAGTCGTCGTGGCGGATGCCGCGCGCCGAGGTCGCGAAACCGTCGTAGCGGTTGCAGTCGTCCGTCGGGATGAGCACCGGGTTCATCGGGCTCTTCTCCCAGTCCAGCGACGTGCCCTCCGCGAAGCCCACCATGTCGTCGGCCGAAGCCGTGTACCAGAAGAGCATGTCGGGGGCGTCGGGGTTCGCCGACGGGGTCTCGAGCCAGCTCACCTGCGTGGTGCGGTTGCCCTCCCAGCCGTGGCTCGGCTCGAGGACGACGTCCGCGCCGGGCGTCGCGTCCACGTCGGTGCGGTCCCAGCTCAGGCCGTAGTCCGTCGAGGTCGCGTGGAAGACGCGCAGCGTGCTGCTCGAGTCCGAGCGGCCGTTGTACCAGAGCTCCAGCTCGCTGTTGGCATCGTCCCAGCGCACCGAAGGGTGCAGGGTGCGGTTGTCGTCGAGGTGCCCCGGAGTCGGGGACGGCCCGAGCACCGGGTCCAGGATCGGCGTGCTGCCGTCGACCGGGCTGAGGCGCTCCCAGGGCCCCTCGGGGTCCGTCGCGGTGACCAGGCCGATCTGGCGGAGGTTCGAGCCGTTCTTGGCGTGGTAGAGCATCAGGTAGGGCCGCGCGAGGCCCTCGGAGTCGGGCACCCGGGTGACCGACGGGTTGCTGATGTTCGACTCGTCCCACTCGCCGCGGCGGCCCTCGAGCACCGGGCCGGCAGCCTCGGACCAGGTCTCACCGTCGGGCGAGCTGGAGTAGCCGATCGACTGATCGTCCTGAACCTCGTGGCCGCGGAAGTAGAGGTACTGCTGGCCGGAGTCGGGGTCCACGAAGAGGTGCGGCAGCGAGACGCGCGCGAAGTGGAACTCGTAGAAGTAGCCGGGGTAGACCGCCGGCGCGCACTGGAGCTCGACACCCGAGGTGTAGGAGTCCGGCGGGAAGACGTGGGGATCGCGGTCGTCGCAGTCGAAGCCCTCGGAGCCGCAGCCGTCGGTCGCGAAGCCGTCGTGGTCGCCGTCGAAGCGGAAGGTCGGGTCCGCCAGGTCGACGAGCCCGTCGCAGTCGTTGTCCACGCCGTCGCAGAGCTCGACGTGCAGCGGGTGCACGTAGGGGTCGAGGTCGTCGCAGTCGTCGCCACCGACCACGACCGAGTCGGACAGGTCGTTGTCGACGTCGACGAGGTCACCCTCGAAGCAGTCCTGGTCGATGCCGTCGTAGGGCACCTCGGGCTGGTCGGGGTTGATGGCGCCGTTGCCGTCGGCGCAGTCGCCCTCGCAGGGGCTGAAGTCGTCGCCGTCGAGGTCGAAGCTGTTCAGCGCTGCGTCGTTGTCGTTGCAGTCCCCACCGCCGCAGGCGGGGCCGGCGTCGCCGTCGCCGTCGAAGTCGTCCACGGTCGCGTCGGGGTCCGCCGCGTCGATGAGGGCGTCGCAGTCGTTGTCGATGCCGTCGCAGACCTCGGGGGCGCCCGGGTAGATCTGGTCGTTCTCATCGTCGCAGTCCCCGTCGCCGATGCTGAAGCCGTCGCCGTCGGTGTCGCCGTCGATGCAGTCGGGGTCCCCGTCGCCGTCCTGGTCGGGGAACTGGTCGACGCGCTCGCCGTTGCAGTTGCTGTCCACGGCGTCGCAGAGCTCCACCGCGCCGGGGTGGATCGTCGGGTCGCTGTCGTTGCAGTCGTTGTCGAAGCGGGACTCGCCCAGATCGTCGCCGCACTGGCCGTCGGCTTCCAGGGTCGGGTTCGCGGGCACGCCGACGCCGTCCCCATCGCCGTCCTGGA
>JAJDAI010000507.1 GCA_029261955.1 Deltaproteobacteria bacterium
AGCTTCATCAGCGGCTGGACGAGGCGGGTCGCGACGAATCGGACGAGCGGCGCAGCATCGCTCATGGTGCTCCCGGCCGAGCCCCCGGGGCTCATGGTGATCCAGCGAAGCTCCGGGTGCTGCCTCGAGGCTGCCCCCATCCAGAGACCGGCGGTGTACTTCGCCAGGATGAAGGCCTCGGTGCGGTCGAAGGCCTCGCCGAACCAGGTGCCGTCGGCGACGGAGATGAACTCGTCCACGGACGACGTGCGCAACGCGGGTCGGGCCATCCGCATCATGGGGATTCCGCGGACCGCCTCGATGCTGGAGTAGACCACCGCGCGCTTCAGCTTCCCCGCCGCCAGCAGCTCCTCGACGAGCAGGGCGTGGCCGAGCAGGTTGACCGCGAAGGTGTAGGTGACCCCATCGGAGGTGGTGGAGCCCGGCGTCTTCCCGCCGAGCCCGCCGGCGTTGAGCAGGACGCTGTCGACAGCCCCGGGCAGCGCGGCGACGGCCGCCCGGACGGACTGCAGGTCCGAGACGTCGAGCTGGAGGGTCTCGAAGACCGATCGGCCGGTGCTCTGCTCGAGTTCCAGGCGCGCCGCCTCCGCTTTCTGCGGGTTGCGGCAGGCCAGGACGATCCGGGTGGCTCCGGCCAGGGCCAGCTGCCGTGCGGTCTCTTTGCCGAGGCCGGCGTTGGCCCCCGTGATCAGGACGGTGTTCAGCATGTTCTGCTCCTCCTTGTTGGTGCTCGCGAGTGCTGCCTCTTCGGCTCCTGCGGGGCGAAGGCGCCCCGGCTTCGAGGGCATCCTCGGGCCGTCATACGAGTCGAACAAGTGCATGTTGTAGGTGATATAGATGCACGGCATGCAGCTGTCAGCCGTCGACCTCAACCTCTTGACCGCGCTGCACGCCCTCGTCGAGACCCGGAGCGTGAAGCAGGCCGCGGTGCGCCTCTCCCTGTCGCCGTCAGCGACGAGCCATGCCCTGGGTCGGCTGCGGGACCTCTTCGATGACCCGCTGCTGGTCCGATCGGGGCGGGGGCTGACGCTGACTCCGCGCGCCGAGCTCCTGCGGCCTGCCCTCGCCAGGCTGATGGGGGACGCGCAGGGGCTGCTCGCCGACCCGGGCTCCTTCGACGCCGGGACCTCGGAGCGCGCCTTCACCATCGGCACGAACGACTACGTCGAGCATGTCCTGCTCGTGCCGCTGAGTCGGGTGGCGGCGGACCGTGCGCCTCGGGTGCGGCTCTACTCCCGCAAGAGCGAAGCAGCGGTCGAGGAGCTGCGGGCCGGCTCCATCGACCTGCTCCTGGGCGCGCCGCTCACTGCACCCGCCGACGTCCTCAGCGAGGAGCTCTACCAGGAGCGGCACGTCTGCCTGTTGCGCGCGGGGCACCCCGCCGTGGGCGAGCCGCTCACGGTCGAGCGCTACGCGGCGCTGTCCCACATCCTGGTTGCGCCCGGCGGCACGCCCGTCGGCGTCATGGACCGCCGGCTCGCAGCCCTGGGTCTGAGCCGCGCTGTGACGCGCACGGTCGGGACCTTCGCGGTCGCGCCCCAGATGCTGCGGGGCTCGGACCTCGTGCTGACCCTCGCCGAGCAGCTGGCGCGGCCGCTGGCGGAGCAGCTCGGTCTGGAGGTCGTCGACGCGCCCTTCCCAGTCCCGTTCCCCATCGCGATGGCCTGGCATCGGCGCAGCGAGGGGGACCCTGCACACCGGTGGCTCCGCTCGTCGGTGCGCGAGATCGCGGGCCGACTCGGAGCGGCAGGCTTCAGCGGGTCGCGTCCCGAAGCCAGCTGATGTCGTAGTGGGCGAGCGCTTCGCCGGGGTTCGCGTCGCGCCGCTCTGCGGGCAGGACCGCCCAGCGGCCGCCCAGCCCGAGGGCTTCGGTGCCGAGCTCCCAGTTGGCGAGCCAGATGCCGAGCGCGACCGGCGCGTAGTAGCGCGACTGCGTGGCTGCGAAGAAGTCGAGGCGGCTCACCCGCCCGTCCGTGACCTGCGCCGCCGCGCGGGTGGTCTGGCCGTTGAAGGACGACGGCGCCCACTGGCAGACCTCGAAGCAGCGGCCGAAGGGCGCGAAGGGCTGGGCCTCGGGGTCCAGCGGGGTCCGGCCGTCCGGCGTGGCGGCGAAGAGCTCGCCGATGGGGAGGCGTCGGCCCTGCACCCGCTGGATCAGCCGGAGCAGCGCCGGCTTGTAGACCGAGCGGTAGCCGACGGCGCAGACGCAGATGATGTGATCGCGCTCGCCCTCGAAGCACGACCCCAGCTGGCCCACGATGCTCGCGTGGTCGGCGCCGGGGCCGATCCAGCAGGTGGCCAGTCCGTGGCGCGTCGCGTGGTGAACGACCTTCTGGAGGCTGCGGCCGACGTCGGTGATCGCGGTGCGGTCGTAGGCCTTCGGCGTGATCGCGACCAGGAACTCGTGCGCCCCGACGACCGGCCAGACCGTCAACGGCGCGGCGATGTACTCGAGGCGGATCGGGCTGTCACCGAGCAGCTGGCTCGGCTCGGTCTGGCGCGCAGCCTCCGCCAGGAGCTCGGTGCGGTCCTCCTCGCTGAGCTTGCGCGTCTGGAAGGAGCGGCATGAGCGGCGGGCGCGCATCAGGTCGAAGGCATCCAGATCGTCCAGGGGCTCCGGCTTGCGATCCCAGGGGCGGAGCCTCGCCTTCACGGTGAGGAGGTCGAAGGCGAGGAGCGCAGCGAGGGCCGCCGTCAGGACCCACAGCGCCGAGACCAGCGGGGGCGGGGCGTCGAGCAGGGCGGCCAGCCCGGCGGCGGCCGTGAGGCCGAGGATCCCGATCGCGTTGGGGATGTACTGCAGCCAGCCGGTGAACTGGAGCCGGAGCTTGAACTGCCACAGCGCGTCGAGGGGGCCGCGCAGGGGGGCGGGCGGGGTCGCGGGAAGGGGGGTGGCCATCGTCGGTCCTTTCAGGGGGCGCTCGGTGCCTCCTGATGAAGTTCTAATTCCGTCCTGTATTCAGGGATATAGACGGATGCGGCCAATGAGTGGCCACAAGTGTGCCATCGTCTCGGCGTGAACCTGGACACGCTGCGCGCGCTGGTCGACGTCATCGAGCACGGCTCCTTCCAGGCCGCTGCCCAGGCTGCTCGCGTGCCGCGCACGAAGCTGCGACGTCAGGTGGAGCGACTGGAGAAGGAGGTCGGGGCGCGGCTGCTCGATCGCTCGGTGACCGGCGTGCGGCCGACGCCAGCGGGGGAGCGGGTGATCCGACGGGCGGGCCCGCTGCTCGCGGACGCGGCGCGCCTGGTCCTGGATGCGCAGGCGGCGAACGGGGCGGTCGTCGGGACCCTGCGCCTGATCGTCCCCGTGGGCACGCCCATCGCGCCGCGAGCCCGCGCCGTCCGAGCCCTCCAGGAGCTGCACCCGGGCGTTGTGCTGGACGTCATGGAGGCGGACGACCCGCTGACGGAGCTCCACCGCCCCTTCGACGTCTTGCTCCACCTGGGCCAGTCCCCCGACCGCGCTGGGTGGTTCTCCCGGGTGCTGCTTCGCCTCCCCGTGAGAGCCGCCGCGTCGCCGTCCTACCTCGCCGAGCACGGGACGCCTGCCACACCCGAGGACCTCGCGGATCACCGCCTGCTGGCGTGGCGCGCCGGCGGTCGCTTCGCCGAGTCCTGGCCGCTTCGGGATGGGACCTCGTGGCCCGTCGCTCCGGCCTTCCTCTGCGCGAACCCGCAGCTCGTGACGCAGCTCGCGGCGGCGGGAGGTGGGATCGCGCTCGCGCCGGCCGCGGGCACGATCCTCGGGCTTGATGCGGGGG
>JAJDAI010000508.1 GCA_029261955.1 Deltaproteobacteria bacterium
TAGGGCTCGGGCGCCGGGTAGGGGACCTCCTCCTCGGCGGGGATCGGGATGTTCACGCCGTTTGCCGGCCCGAGGCCCAGGATCCAGGGGTTGGCGGCGGAGACGCCGCGCGGGTCCGAGGGCTCGAAGAAGGTGTTCGCGTCCGCGTCCAGGATGCCCAGGAAGCCGGTGCTCGCGGCCCAGCAGGGCACGTCGATGGTGAAGGGACCGGGCGCCGCCAGGAAGAGGTGGACCCAGGGGCCCGACGAGAGGTCGGCGCTGTTGGCCAGCACGGCGACTTCGTTGGCCGGGTAGCCGTCGACGGTGACTTCACCGCTGAAGGTCGAGGGGCAGTTCGGGTTGCCGGTGTCGTCGTCGTCGTCGTCGTCATCCCCGTTGTCGTCGTCGTCGCCGGTGCCGCTGCCGCCGCCGAGGCGGGCCAGGTCGACCACCACGTCCAGGCCGTCGACGGGCTCGCCGGTCTCGGAGATGAGGATCGGGTTGAAGGCGTGCTCGCGGGCGACGTCGGTGCTGGCGATGATGCGGTCGTTGTTCTCGTCCACCACCGCGACCACCTCGACCGAAGCCGGGCAGGAGTTCAGGGTCAGCGACCAGTCGCCGGGGCCGGTCATCGTGACCTTGCCGTGGATGACCGACAGGTCCGACGCGTCGGGCAGGACGTAGAGGATCAGGCCGCCGACGCGCTCGTCGTACTGGGCGCTCGAGAGCACCTGGCCACTCAGGCGGTCCACGGCGACCACGGTGCCGCTGAGGTCCACGCTGCAGGGCGGGGTCGCGTCGTCGTCGTCCGCGGCGTCGTCGTCGTCTGCAACGTCGTCGTCGTCCGCGACGTCGTCGTCGTCGGCGGCATCGTCGTCATCGGCGCTGGCGTCGTCGTCGTCCCCCGGCGGGCAGGCAACAAGGCCGAGGAAGAGCGAGAGCAGCAGAAGCATACGAAGCATGATGGAGACCCCTTTGGATCCCTTCTAGAACAGGCGTCCTGAGTGATCCAGGAGATCCGACACCAAAGTGCATTCCCCTGGCGTTCGCGCGCACTGCGGAGACAGATGGGCCGCTTCGAGCCCCCTGCCTACTCCTCCATGAGGACCGACACGCCCGTGACGTCCTGGCCGTCGCCCACGAGCACCGGGAACTCGGTGCGCCCCTCGGGATCCTCGGGGCCCGCGCCGCCGACGTCGTTGTTGCAGTCGACGTCGAGGTAGCCGGCGATCCAGTAGGGACCGGGGACCAGGTCGTCGAAGAAGAAGGGCACGGGGAAGGTCGGGCCGAAGCTCACCTGCACGTCGAGGGGCACGACGGCCGGGCCCACAGGCTCGCTGCCGAAGAGACCGACGCGCTGGCAGTCGGCGCCCGAGACGGCGCCCGGCCAGTTCACCGTGCCGGCGAGGCTGCCCGGCATGGGGGGATCCTCGGCGAGCACGAGCGAGATGCCCGAGATGCCGTTCTCGACGTCCACGGGGCCGTGCGAGTCGTAGGGGTTCACGAACACGTCGAAGGCGCCGTCACCGTCGTCGTCGAGCACGGCCCAGACCAGCACGTTCTCGGTGCCCGGCGGCACGATGAGGCTGAAGGCGCCGGGCGCCGCGAGGGTCTGCCGCGAGAAGAGCAGGCCGCCGGGGTGGGACAGCGTCGCCGAGACGATGATGTCGCCCGTGGTGAAGGCGTCGTAGGCCACCGTGCCGGTCACGCCGATGTAGGGCTCGGGCTCGGGGTAGGGCACCGCGACCGCGGCCGGGATCGGGATGTGGACGCCGCTGGTGGGGCCGAGGCCGAGGATCCAGGGGTTGTCCTCCGAGACGCCCTGCGGGTCCGAGGGCTCGAAGTAGGTGTTCCCGTCGACATCGAGGATGCCGAGGAAGGACGTCATGTCCCCGAAGCAGGGCACGTCGAGGGTGAAGTCGCCGGGCTCGTCGAGGATGACGTAGGCGTGAGGACCGACGCTCATGTCCTCCGTGTTCGCGGTGACCGCGACGGCCTCGGCCGGGTAGCCGTTGACCACGACGTCGCCGTCGAAGGTCGCCGGGCAGGACGGCCCGACGCTGTCGTCGTCGTCCCCGCCGGACGCGTCGTCGTCGTCCCCGCCGGACGCGTCGTCGTCGTCGTCCCCGCCGCCGCCGTCGTCGTCGTCCCCGCCGCCGTCGTCGTCGTCCCCGCCGGAGGCGTCGTCGTCGTCCCCGCCGGAGGCATCGTCGTCGTCCCCGCCGCCGCCGTCGTCGGAGCCGTGGGGGCGGGCGATGTCGACGATGATGTCGAGGCCTTCGATGGGCTCGCCGTCACCGGCCACGAGGATCGGGTTGAAGGCGTGCTCCCGCGCGATGTCGAGGCTCATGATGATGTGGTCGTCGTCAGCGTCCACGACCGCGCCCACCTCGAAGGTGGCGGGGCAGGAGTCCAGGGTCAGGCTCCAGCTGCCGGGGCCCTCCATGGTGACCTTGTCGTAGATGACGGCCAGGTTCGACACGTCGGGCAGGATGTAGACGATGAGGCCGCCGACGCGCTCGGCGTACTCGTCGTCCGAGAGCACCTGACCGCTCTGCCGGTCCACGGCGATCACGGCGCCGCTCAGCTCGAGGCTGCAGGCGGTGGCGTCGTCGTCGTCGTCGTCCGCGGAGTCGTCGTCGTCTTCGGTGACGTCGTCGTCGTCCGGAGTGACGTCGTCGTCGTCCGTCGTGGCGTCGTCGTCGTCGGACGCGCTGGCGTCGTCGTCGTCTGCCGGAGGCGGACACGCAGCGAGGCCGAGCAGGAGAGAGAGCATCGAGAGCAGTCGCAACATGGTGGGGTCACCTTCCCTGGAGAACCCTTGTAGACCCGGCGTCACCGGGGGGGCCAGGGGATCCGGCAGGGAGGCGCCGAACGGCTCAGCGCACCCCGGGCCGCACGGAGTCCGCGTTCGGCCGCCAGCCCCACAGGAAACGCTGGGTCACCAACCAGTTCCAGGCCGTCACCCGCAGCAGACCGCGCTCCCGGTAGAGCCGCGCGCTGGTGATGGCCGGCTCGTCGAGCACGAGCACCGAGCCGAGGCCCCGCGCCCGGGTGGCGAAGTCCATGTCTTCGAGAAAGGGGTAGAGGGCGAAGCCGCCGAGCGCCTCGAAGGTGGCGCGCCGGCAGAAGAAGCCCTGGTCGCCCAGGGGCAGGGAGAGCAGGCGGCAGCGCAGGCGCACCCCGAGCTCGATCACCCGCAGCCCGGGGCCGCGCTCGTCCAGTTGGAAGCGAAAGGCGCCCAGGGCCACGCTGGGATCGTTCAAGGCGCGCGCGACCGCGCCCGCGAGGCCAACCGGCAGCCGCGTGTCCGCGTGCAGGAAGAGCAGCTGGTCCCCCGCCGCCGCCGCCGCGCCCGCGTTCATCTGGGCCGCCCGCCCGCGCTCGCCCTCGATCACCACGAAGCCTGCCGCGCGCCCGGCCTCGGCCGTGCCGTCCTCGCTGCCGCCGTCCACCAGCACCACCTCGACCCCCGGCGCCACCGCGTGCAGGTGCCGCGCGAGGAAGGGGATCTCGGCGGCCTCGTTCAGGGCCGGGATGACG
>JAJDAI010000509.1 GCA_029261955.1 Deltaproteobacteria bacterium
TCCCCACCCGCGACAGCCCCGTCTCCCTCCCCGACCCGACCCGCGCGCTGGGGGGCCTGACCCGCGCCGGGGCCGGGCCGGCCTTCGCGATCTCTGGCGGCGCTGGCGAGCTTCGCCGCGTCATCGTGCAGGGCCAGGGCCACGGCTTGCTGCTCGCCCAGAACGACGCGTCGGACATCACCATCGCCGACAGCGTCTGGCGCGACGACTTCGCGCGGGAGGACCCCGGCGAGCCCGGTCAGCGCCCCGCCATCTTCGATCTGCAGGTGGGCGGCTCCCTCGACGTGAGCCACGTCACGATCTCCGCCTCGGGCGACGCGGTGGCCTTCGCGCTCCAGGACGCCACGGAGCTGTCCGTGCAGGACTCCATCCTCTGGGGCTTCGGCCCGGGCCGCGTGCTCAGCGGCGTCGAGCCGGCCGGCGACGGCTTCTCCTACAGCCTCGTCGACGACCTGACCATCGAGGGCGAGGAGCTCGTCGGGGCGGTCGATCCCCTGTTGAACACGAGCCTCCAGCGCCTGCCCATCGCGTCCGACTCCGCCGCCCGCTGCACCGGCCGCGAGGCCGAGATCACGGACATCGACCTGCTCGGCAACCGCCGCCCCTTCACGGACGGCAAGCGCCCCGACCTCGGGCCCATCGAGATCCAGGAGCCCTGCCCCTAGTGCTGCGCGCCCCGCACCTCGCGCTGCGCGCCCTGCTGCTGCTGGTCGCGCTGCTCGTGGCGAGCCCGGCCGACGCCGCCTCCTTCGACCCGCGCTTCCAGTGGCGCACCCTCGACACCGAGCACTTCTCCATCCACTTCCACCAGGGCGAAGCCGGCCTGGCGGTGGAGATGGCGCACATCGCCGAGGAGGTGCACGAGCTCCTGTCCCGCTACCTGGACTGGCAGCCGGTCGGCCGCACCCAGATCGTGCTCGTCGACCCCACCGACAGCAGCAACGGCTACGCCAGCACCAGCCCCTACAACCGCGTGGTCATCTACGCGGTGCAGCCCACGTCCGACTCCAGCCTCGACAACTACGAGAACTGGCTCTGGGCGATCTTCGTGCACGAGTACACGCACATCCTCCAGATCGACATGATCGGCGGGATCCCCCGCGCCGTCCGCATGGTCCTGGGGCGCCTCATCGTGCCCAACGCCGTCATGCCGCGCTGGCTGACCGAGGGCTACGCGACCTACCTGGAGACCCGCTTCACCACCGGGGGACGCGGGCGCTCCACCTACACCGACCAGCTGATGCGCCTCGCGGCGCTCGACAACACCATGCCGCGCATCGACGTGGCGGACGGCTATGGACAGACGTGGCCGCGCGGCGAGACGCGCTACCTCTTCGGGGCGCGCTTCCACTTCGAGGTGGAGCGGCGAACCTCGGACCGGGCCTGGGTCGACTTCCACCAGCGGCACAGCCGCGGGATCATCCCCCTGCTGCTGCCGGCGAAGAAGCCCTTCGGCTTCACCCTGTCCCGCATGTGGACCGAGTGGCGCGAGCGCTCCTCCGCCGAGTACCTGGAGCAGGCCGAGGCCATCGCCTCCGAGGGCCGGGGCCTGACCCCGACCCGCGTGCTGCCCACCCGCAAGGGCGGCGCCTACGCGCCCGTCTTCGCGCCCGACGGCGAGTGGATCTGGTACCTGCACACGTCGCCCCAGGAGCGCACGACCCTGCGCCGGGTGCGCCGTGACGGCACCGGGGACGAGCGGGTGCGCGCGGGCGCCGTGTCCGCCCCCGCCTGGGCCCCCGACGGCACCGCGGTCTACTGGTCCGGCGTCGGCACCACGACCCGCTACGAGAGCTTCCGGGACCTCTACCGCTTCGATCCGGAAGAGAAGAAGGCGAAGCGCCTGAGCCGCGGCGCCCGCCTGCGCGATCCGGCTCCGCACCCCGAGGGGGACTGGCTCGTCGCGGTGCAGACCTGGCGGGGCCAGACGCAGCTGGTGCGCATCGACCTGCCGAAGCCCGAGGGCGACGAGGACGATGGCAGCGCCCCGGCCGAGGGCGGCGGCCCCGCGAACGGGATCACCTCGGGCGCCGAAGACGAGGAGCTGGGCCTCGGCCGCGGGGGCGGCGCCAGCGTCACCCTGCTCACCGACGCGGCGGACGGCAGCCAGTACAGCGGACCGGCCTGGGACCCCTCGGGCGAGCGGCTCGCCGTGTCGGTCTGGAAGCCGGGTGGCTTTCGCGACATCCACGTCTTCGACCGCGATCTGCGGCTGCTGCGCACGCTGACCTGGGACCGGGCCTCGGACACGGACCCCACCTGGACGCCGGACGGCGAGCACCTCGTCTTCGCCTCGGACCGGGACGGGATCTGGAACCTCTACGCCTACCGCTGGCACGACGGCGCCCTGCTGCGCATCACCCGGCTGCTCGGGGGCGCGAAGCGGCCCAGCGTCTCCCGCGACGGCGCACACATCGTCTTCCAGGGGGCCAGCAGCGGGGGCTGGCGCCTGGAGGAGGTCCTGGTCGATCCGGGCCGCTGGGAGCCCGTGGTCGTGCCGGCCCGTGCGCTGCCGGACCCGAGCGGCGGGCCCTCCGCCCAGGCGCTCGCGCCCCTGACCCCGCTGGAGGGCGTGCCGGGGCCCGATCTGGCCTTCGCCGAAGGCCCGAAGGAGACCATCGCCCGGGCCCGGGCCCGCGCCGGCTACGAGACCCCCGCGCCGGCCGCCCAGCCGCGCGAGGCCACCGGGCGCGAGCCCGGCCCGGTCGAGGAGCTCGAGGTCCCCCCGGAGCTCGGTGAGCTCAAGGCCTACAACCCGCTGCGCACCCTCTTCCCGCCGCGCTACATCTCGGTCTACGGGAACCTGACCGACACCGGCGCGCTGGGCGGCTTGAGCACCGGCGGCAACGACGCGCTCAACCGGCACATCTGGAGCGCGCGGCTGACCTACCAGACCGACAGCGGGATGATCGGCGGCGGCGCCAGCTACACGCTCAACGCCTTCCACCCCGTCTTCTTCGCGAGCTACTCGGCCTTCTCGGTCGACTACGGCCGCCTCTACCTGCGCAACCTCGGCCCCAAGCCGCCGGGCGGCACGGGCTTCGCGGGGGCCTACCTGGGGGCGCAGCGCTACTTCGAGCGCCGCGATCGCGTCAGCACCGGCGTCTCCATCCCCATCAAGCGCTACCACCGCCTGTCGGCGTCCTACAAGTTCGAGCTTCGAGGCCCGCTGAAGGACCTGCCCGACAACGTGGACCCCCGCCTCCTGCCCTCTCGGGGCAGCTTCTCCGGCGTCACGCTGGGTTGGACCTGGGGCAAGTTCACGCGCTACGTCGCCAGCATCAGCCCCGAAAACTCGGACCTGCTCAGCGCGTCGCTCGCCGTCGAGAGCAGCTACCTCGGCGCCTGGCGCGAGGCGGCGGACGGCACGCGCTCCGAGCTGCACCGCGCGATCATCTCGGGCGAGGGCCGCAAGTACATCACGATGCCCTGGGCCAAGAACCACGTGCTGGCGATGCGGATCGCCGGCGGCGCGACCCTCGGCACCAACCTGCCCCAGCCCACCTTCCGCATCGGCGGCGCCTTCGGGGACAACGCCTACACCTCGCTGCCGGACCGCTACTACGCCCTGCGCGGCTACGGGACCTCGTCCATGCGCGGCGACCACGCCTGGGTGGGCACGCTGGAGTACCGCCTCCCGCTCTTCTACATCGAGCGCGGCTTCTGGACCGCGCCGCTGTGGCTGCGCTCGGTCTCCCTCACCGTCTTCGCCGAGGCCGG
>JAJDAI010000510.1 GCA_029261955.1 Deltaproteobacteria bacterium
CCCTCCGCGTTTCCGCGTTCTCGCTACGCGCGACTGGGGAGGCAACCGGCAATGGGCGACAGGCTCCTAGCCCCAATAGGCGTTGGTGCATGGATCAGTCGCAGGTATAGAGTCGCCCCCCGGCCACCAAGCTCAGGCCGTCGCCACCCGCTCGGAGCGCGGCATCCCGAGCTCGGTCAGCCGGTTGAGTGCGTTGCAGGGAGTGAACCCCTCGTTCCTCTGGGCAGGCTCGCCGCGAGCCCGGAGGCGGCCACCGAAGACCCGTTTGAAGCGGAAGACTCCGCTCTCCGCCCCGGCTTGCGCGTGCTGACCGGCAGTGACTCGCCACCGTCGGCGCCCGATCTTGGCGGTCGTTTCGATGCGGGCGTCGCGTTCGGCGAGGGCGGGATCGCCGGAGACGACGGCGTCTCGCCTCGGCGGCACCAGGACCCGGGGGCCGTGCGCCGTCGCCGCGGCGTAGACTTCGTGTGTGTCGTAGCCGCCGTCGGTGGTCAGTCGACGGATAGGACCGACGATGTCGTCGAGCAGCCTGGGCAGGACGGCGGCGTCGGGAACAGCCCGATCTGAGAGGCCGGTGGCGAGCACTCGACCGGTCTTGTCCGCCGCGAGGTGCAGCTTCTTTCAGCCTCTCCGTCCGCGCTCACCCCATTTCGCCGCACCCCACTGCCCTTGGCCGACGATGGCGAGACCGGTGGCGTCGACGACGAGGTGCACAGGCTCGGTCGTCGGGGTCCGACGGAGCTCCACCCGAAGGCCGGCAGCTCGCCGGGAGAGCGTGGTGGGGTTCGGAGCCTTCAGGCCCAGGCGCAGGATCGCGAAGATGGACCCCAGCAGTCCTTCCGTCTGCCGCCACGGCAGACGGAAGAACGGCCGCAGTGTCATCGCGGTCTCGATGACCACGTCCGAATACCGCCTTTGCCTCCCGCGGACTCCATCCCCGCGCGGCTGCCATGCGGCGGTCACCTCCGGCGTGAATCAGATCGTCAGGTCGCCCCGCTGCACCAGGGCTCGGTCGTACTCCGACTCGTTCGCGACGCGGTAGCGGACCTCGTAGCGAGGATGGACCTTCGATCGGCTCTTCGACAGGGGCGCCTCCGCTCAGCTCGAGGAAGCGAACTTCGCACACTGGGGCGGGCGAAGCGCGATCGTCTACCGCCCGATTCTTGCACCAACGCCGCTGGGTGCTGGGAGAGAGACACTGCCCTTCTCGTCGGCGCCCCCTCGCTAACTCTCGCGGTGAGGCAAACCAGACACCATACACCCGAGATAGGTCCACGCCTCTCCGGGGTAGGCTCCCTGTCTGCGTCGCCGCGGTTGGTGGCGCCCCAGCCGATTGAGGAGTTGAAGATGAAGATTGAGAATGGCCAGCGAATCTGGTTCCGGGACGTGTTCGAGATCGACGCCGACGAGTTCGTCACCATTTGCGTAGTCAACGACGGGCCCGGTCAGCTCCACGTGACCGACGAAGACGGCACAGGCTACGGTCCCTGCCCACCGAAGGACCGGTCGCTTTTCATGACCTCGCACCATCGAGACATGTGTGTGGAGCTCTTCCGGGGCAGCCGTGCAACTGTCAGCTTGCTCGCCGGCGTGGGGCAGTGGGAGTACGAAGATTTCGAGTGAGGACCCAGTTGCCGCAGCCAGCCCATGGCGCTAGTGCGGAGGTCGTCGATCGAGAGGCGGAGGCTCCAGGATGGGGGCGAGGATTTCGAGGGGGCCCCGGTGAGAAGGGGCGTTGTTGCACGGGCCTCCTTGAGGCCAGCGCCTCCCCCCTGCGGGCTTCTCTCAGGGCCTGCTCGCTTCTGACTCCGGCATGCCCAGCGTGGCCATCCCGTTGAGCACATGAACGCCGACCATCGCCTCCCTTTTCTGCCTCCCCATTCTTCGAGACCGGGGCCGGTCGCCAAGGACCTGCTTGAATCGAAACATCCCGTTCTTAGCCCGAGCCTGTTGCTGGGCGCCGGGCTCCTTGCGCCGCTGGCGTCGGCCAACCTCGGAGATCCCCTCGATCGTGGCAGCACGTTGTTGCCACAGACCTGCCGTTGGACTCGAAGACGAAGCGGTCCGCCGCGGAGGAATGACGACGTCGACGTGCGGGGTTCCTGCCGCCGCGAGGGCGTCGTACAACGCCCTCGTGGCGTAGGCTCCGTCGCCTCGAAACGAAGCGACCGGGACGGAGAAGTGCTCGAGGAGCTCCGCGCCCACGGACGCGTCGTCCCTGCCGCTCTCAATGAGGGCGGACGCCACGATGAAGCCGTCCTCGTCGACGCCGATGTGGAGCTCTCGCCAGCTTCGACGCCGGCTCGAGACACGATGCTTGAAGGCGTGCCACTCGCCGCCACCGACGACTTTCAGCCCCGTGGAGTCGATGACGAGGTGGATCGGCTCCTCGTGTTTCCTGGCAAGACCTGGGGCCTCCAGGGTGCTGCCTCGCCGAGACAGCGTTGTGTGGCCCGGCGTCCGCAGATCGAGGCCCATCAGCCGGACCAACGAGGCGACGAACCCCTCGGTCTGGTGGAGTGCGAGGTGGAAGATCGTGCGCAAGGTCAAGGCCGTGAGAATGGCCAGGTCGGAGTAGCGCCGCTGACAGCCGGGGCGGCCGGAGGGTGGTGCATTCCACGCGTCGATCGCGTCCTCATCGAACCAGATGGCGATGTCGCCCCGGCATCTCAGCGAGTTCTCGTGGGCCGGCTATTTCGTCACGCGACACTTCGTCTTGTACTTCGGCGAGACCCTGCCCTTCGTCCTGGCGGCCATCGCTTCTCCTCCGGCGTCCTGCGCAATTCCCGAGGATCCTACGCGCTCAGCTTCGGGGTCAACTGGAGCCATGCGCCAACGCCGGTTGGCGGCGACGCCCAGCGTTCGACCGGCTGCTTCTTCACGGGTTGCCATGTCGGTTGTGACCGGATCCTCCGTGCTCGCGAGAATCGGTCGCAAAGGGCGCCCTGGGTCGGGGTCGGGATGGGTGGCGACTGGGAGCCGTCTCCCCCAAGAAGGGCGGCCGCCTCGTCAGCGATGGAAGTCAAAGAGGTGTTGTGCCAACTGGTCGGTCTCCCAGAGATCCCTCCGGTGGCCCTGGAACCAGTCCCGCTCCTTGAGGAGAAGCACCTCGACCGACAGCCAGGCAGACGGGAACGCCCGGAGCGTCCTCAACACCTTTGAGGCGAAGACGCCGAGGTGGCCGGCTTCAAGCAGGGCCGTGAGGCGCATGGCCGCGCCCGGCACCTCGGCTAGTCGGGGTGACTCGAGCAGGCGAAGCAGGACGGAGACCCTCGGGTCAAGAGGGCCACTTCCCGCGTAGCTTGGCGGCCTGTCGACCAGACTCCTTGAGGCCGTGTCGAGGAGCCGGGACAACAGGGGCACGGCCTCCGTGGAGTCGACGGCGGCCACCACGGAGGCGATGCCGACCCAATGCGAGCA
>JAJDAI010000052.1 GCA_029261955.1 Deltaproteobacteria bacterium
GGACTGCGGGCCTACTTGCCCTTTGGCCTCGTCGCGCAAGCGGGCGCTGGCACGGGCCTGACCCGAGGCATCGGCGCCCCCGCGATGCGGATCTTCTTTGGCCTCGGCTACGCCTACGAAGAGGATCTCGACCCCGACGGCGATGGCCTGACCGGGGACGACGACCAGTGCCCGCTGGTAGCTGAGGACTTCGACAACTTCGAGGACGCCGACGGCTGCCCCGACCCCGACAACGACTCCGACGGCATCCTCGACGCCGTGGACGCCTGCCCGACCGACGCCGAGGACGTGGACGGCTTCGAAGACACCGACGGCTGCCCCGACCCCGACAACGACGGTGACGGCGTGGTCGACGGCTCGGACGCCTGCCCCATGTCCGCCGAGGACATGGACGGCTGGCAGGACGCGGACGGCTGCCCCGAGCCCGACAACGACGAAGACGGCTTCCTGGACGCGGACGACCTCTGCCCCGACCGCCCCGAGAACGTGAACGACTTCAAGGACGACGACGGCTGCCCCGACGACGTCATCGCGGTCGTCTCCGGCGAGAAGATCGTCATCCTCGAGAAGATCCTGTTCGTCTACAACAAGGACCGGATCCTCCGAAAGTCCCAGCCCATCGTCGACGCCGTGCAGGCCACCCTGCTCGCCACGCCCTCCATCAGGAAGATCCGCATCGAGGGCCACACCGACGACAAGGGCCGCGACGCCTACAACCAGAAGCTCAGCGAGAAGCGCGCGAACGCGGTCATGCGGGCCCTGGTGAAGGCGGGCGTCAGCCCCGACCGCCTCGTGGCCGTCGGCTACGGCGAGGCCAAGCCGATCGCGACGAACAAGACCGAGGACGGGCGCGAGAAGAACCGCCGGGTCGAGTTCACCATCCTCGAGCAGGAAAGCGCGGTCGAGATGCGCGGCGTGGACAAATAGGCGCGTTTGGACACCGTCCGACTGACCGAGGAGTTCGTCTCCTTCGACACCGTCTCCGTTCGATCCAACGAAGCGTTCTGCCTCCGCGTCGCCGAGCTGCTCGAGCCCCTGGGTGGCTCCGTGCGCCTCCTGCGCAAGCCGGGTGACGCGGGCCAGATGAACCTGGTGGCGCGCTTCGGCCCCGAGGGGCGGGGCGGCCTCGCGCTCGCTGGCCACACCGACACCGTGCCCTTCGATGGCTCCATGCGCGCCACCAACGCGCCGGAGCGGGACGGGCGGCGCCTCTACGGACGCGGCACCTGCGACATGAAGGGCGCCATCGCGGCGATGGTGCACGCCACCAGCCAGCTGGGGCGCGACGGGCTGCGGAAGCTCAAGAAGCCACTCTGGATGGCCTTCACCTTCGAGGAGGAGATCGGCTGCCACGGGGCGAAGCTCCTGGCGGAGACGGCCCCGATCCCCGTCGACCACACGCTCATCGGCGAGCCCACCGGCCTGCGGCCCGTGACCCTGCACAAGGGCTACGTCGTGGGCCGCGTGACGGTGATGGGGCAGCCCTGCCACAGCTCCGATCCGACCCAGGGGGCCTCGGCGCTGCACGGCGCGGCCCGGGCCGTGGACGCCCTGCTGGCGCTGGCGGTGGACTGGCGGGAGCGCACGGACGAAGCCTTCGCGCCGCCCTGGCCCTCCCTGAACGTGGGGCTGCTCGACGCGGGCACCGCCCGAAACGTCGTGCCCGACCGCGCCTGCTTCACGGTCGAGATGCGGCCGCTGCCCGGCCAGGAGCCGACGGAGCTCTTCGACGCCGTGCGGCAGGCGGTCGCCCGCGCCATCGCGACCGTGCCGGGTGCCAGCCCCCTGCGCTTCGAGCTGGAGGAGGTGGAGACCAACGAGCCCCTGGCGACCCCCAGCGACGACGCCCTCGCCAGCTGGATCACCGAGCGGACCGGCTCCGCCCCCGGCTCCGTGCCCTTCTACACGGAGGGGCCGCTGTTCGGGCGCATGGGCGCGCCGGCCACGATCTGCGGGCCCGGCGAGATCGCCCAGGCCCACCGGGTGGACGAGTGGGTGGAGTTGGACGCACTCTTGGCAGCGACGGACCTCTACCGCGCCGCCATCGAGGAGTTCTGCACGTGAGCGACCCGACCTCCTCCGCCCTGGGGCACATCTCCGCCGATTTCCGTGTCGCCGACGAGCCCTACTACCGCCCCCAGGCCCAGGAGGTGGAGCTCTTCGAGCAGTCGGCCCGCGCCAACATCCCGGTCCTGCTCAAGGGCCCAACGGGCTGCGGCAAGACGCGCTTCGTCAGCTACATGGCCTGGAAGCTGGGCTTGCCCCTGGTCACCGTGGCCTGCCACGAGGACCTGAGCGCCTCGGACCTGGTCGGCCGCTACCTCTTCGTGGACGGCGAGACGCGCTGGGTCGACGGCCCCCTCACCGCGGCCGTGCGCATGGGCGGCATCTGCTACCTGGACGAGGTGGTCGAGGCCCGAAACGACAGCCTCGTCGTCATCCACCCCCTGGCGGACGACCGGCGGATCCTGACGGTCGAGAAGCGCTCCGAGGTGCTGCACGCGCCGCCGGCCTTCATGCTCGTCGTGTCCTACAACCCGGCCTACCAGTCGGTGATCAAGGACCTGAAGCAGAGCACGCGGCAGCGCTTCATGGGCCTGAGCTTCGACTACCCCGAGCGCGAGCTGGAGACCGACGTCGTGGCCCACGAGGCCGGAGTCGATCGCGAGACGGCCTCCCGCCTGGTTCGCGTGGCGCACCGGATCCGCAAGCTGAAGAACCACGGCCTCGAGGAGGGCGTCTCGACCCGTCTGCTCATCTACGCCGGGCGCCTCGTGGCCGCCGGCCTGAGCCCCGAAGTCGCCTGCCGTGCCGCGATCGTGGAGCCGCTGAGCGACGACAGCGATCTCCAGCGATCCATGAGCGAGGTCATCCGGGACTTCTTCTAGCGGTCGATGTCGCTGAGGCGGGCTATCCTCCGGCCGTGGCGAAGGACGACAAGAAGAGCCTCGCGGACCGCCTCGGCGGCCTGAGCATGGGGGACGCCGCGGAGCTGCTGCTGGCGGCCCGCCAGCGCATCCGCGAGTCTCCTGTCGAGCACGCGAAGGCCGCCGCCGATGTCACCGCGGCCCTGGCGGACGCCCGCAAGAAGCTGCCCGCCGACGGCTTCGCGCTCATGCGCCGCGCCGTGCTGCTCGTGGCCCGCCGGGACTGGGCGGCTGCCGCCATCCTCGCCGAGTCCATGACCGAGCTGGTCCGCCTGCACCCCGACTCGGTGGACTGGGTGGGGGAGGCCGTCTCCCGCGCCGTGCAGGCCGACCGGACCCTCGCTCGCCAGCTGGCCCGCGTCCTGCCCGAGTGCGCGGTGCGGGTGCAGGAGCGCGGCCCGCGGCTGCGCATCGTCACCGCCCTGGCGGACCTGTGCCGGCGCCACCCGGGGCTCGGGCTCGCGGCGCTGCCGACGGTGCGCGCGCTGCTG
>JAJDAI010000511.1 GCA_029261955.1 Deltaproteobacteria bacterium
CCCGAGGTCCTGGAGCGGTCCATCGCCCTGGGTTCGCTGGCCGCCGGTCGCTTCGTCCCCCTGGACGCGCTGATCGACTCCCTGCTGCACGTCGACCCCGTCCGGGCCGCGCTGGCGGGCATGGCCCTGGTCCTGATCCTCCCGGCTCTCGAGGCCCTGCGCGGACACGCGGTCATCCTGCGGATCCTGCTCCTGACGGTGGGGCTCGGTCAGATCGCCCAGCAGATCGCCCCCTTCACGGCCCCCGGCGCCGCGGCGGCGGTGCTCCCCCTGGCGCTCGCCGCGCTGCTCGCCGCCACGCTGCGCGCGAGCGAGGCCGAACGCGCCCGATCGCACATCCGCACCCTGAGCGCCGTCGCCACCTTCCTCGGCGCCCTCGCGCTGCTGCCGCTGGCCTTCATCCGACCGGCCTTCACCCTGGCGGCGCTGCTCGTGGGCCTGGGGCTGGGGCTGCTCCCGCGCTTGCCGGGGCGCTTCGACAAGCTCCTTGGCGGCCTCGGGGCGCTGCTCTGGATCGCCGGCGCGGCTCTGCTGCTGAGCCGCGCATCCTCGTTTGAAGCGCAGCTTCTGGATCACCTCAACCGGCCCGGTGCCTGCGACGACGCGGACCCCATGGAGCGCCTGGGGAGCTCACCCAGGCACGCGCTGCTCGCCTCACACGTGGCCCTGGCCCGCCAATGCTGGCAGCGCTCGCTCGAACAGGCGTTGGCCCTGGAGGCGTCGACACCGTCGGTGCGGCAGCTCGACTTCTGGGACAACAACGTCGCTTGGGCGATGGCAATCGCCTGGGCGGAGGAGCCGTTGCGGCTCGCCGACGCCGAGGAGCGAGCCCGAGCTGCCGTGGAGCGAAACGACGCCCCGGCCGTGCGGCACACCCTGGCAACGATCCAGGTCCTGCGCGGCCGGCCCGAGGAGGCAGCCCCGACCATCTTCGCGCTCATGGAGGAAGGCAGCCGGGGGCCCAGCAGCGCGCTGCTGGGCCTGCTCCAACTCGAGCGGGGCGAGGGCCCGGCTGCACGGCAGACCTTCGACTGGATCCTGGAGGGCGACGCGATCGAAGACATCGGACTCCTCCCCACCCTTCAGCGCCGGCTGATCGCGGCAGGCCTCCTGGGGCCGCCCGAGCCCAGCCCGAATCCGCCACAATGAGCCCATGCTGACCTGCACCCGCCGCCTCGAATGGGACGCCATGCACCGCGTCCCCCGCCACGAGAGCAAGTGCGCCGCCTGGCACGGCCACCGCTACGCCGCCGAGATCACCTGCTCGGCCGAGTCCCTGGACGACCGCGGGCGCGTCATCGACTTCGGCGTGATCAAGCAGCTGGTCGGCGGCTGGATCGACGCCCACTGGGACCACACCGCCATCCTCATGACCGGGGACCCGGACCCCGCCGCCCCGGTCATCGCCGCCGCCAACGCCGCGCACGGCCGCCCCGTCTACTGGATGACCGGCCACCCCACGGCCGAGAACATCGTGGCCGAGCTGGGCCGCGTCGCGACGGAGCTGCTCGCGCCCCACGGCGTCGACGTCACGTCCATCCGGCTCTGGGAGACGCCCAACGGCTCCGCGGAGTGGATCAAGGGCTGAAGGACCCGAAGCCGTCGATCCAGCGGACCGCGGGCGAAGCCTGCTCCGCGTTCGGCGAGTGCGCCGTCCGCACCAGGAAGTGCAGGGCCGAGGGAAAGGCCCGGGCCAGCAGGTTCGCGTTGCCGGGCTCGTTCTCGAAGGTCGCCACGACACCATGAAGCCGCCCCACCGCCTCCGCCTTGAAGGCCGAGTCGGGCAGGTGCACCGAGGGCTTCATCAGCAGCTCCCCCCGCGGGAAGCCCCAGCGGGCGAGCGAGTCCCGCGTGCCCTGCCCCATCGTCGGCTCGGCCCGGCCGGTCAGGTAGACGACGTCCCCCAGCGCGGCGCAGGCGGCCGCGAACTCGAGCGCTCCGGGGTAGGGCCGATCCTCCGCCAGGTACTCGCTCGTGAAGTAGCGAGCGCCCCAGAAGCGCAGCAGCTCACCGGAATCCGCCGCCCAACCCGCCGCCCGCAGCGCCAGATCTGCGTCGTAGCCGATGTCCTCGGCCCGCATCCCGTCCACGATCCGTTCCAGCTCGGCATCGCCCTCGGCGAACTCCCGCAGGATCCGCAGGTGCCGCGGCCCCGTCCAGAACAGCGTCGAGTCCAGATCGAAGACGACGGTCCCGCCATCGCACAGCCGGTCCAGGACCTCCCTCAGCGCTTCTTCGCTCTCATCCACCCGCTGCCTCCCTTCCCACCTTGAGGCCCCCAGGGGCCGCGAGTATCTTGCCGCGACTTCCGAGGGACCCCACATGACCGCACGCCGACTCGCGCTGACCGCCTTCCTGCTCACGATGCTGCCGAACCTCGCGTTCGCGGCGGAGGAGGGCGGCGGCTTCATGGCCTGGGTGCAGACCTTCGCACCCATCGCCATCCTGCTCGTCGTCGTCACCTTCGTCATCGGCCGGCTGCCGAAGATCGACATCGGCCACACGGACGCCTTCCGCAGGCGCCGGGTGATGAACTGGCTGCCCCTGGGGCTGACCTACGCGTTCCTCTACATGGGCCGCTACAACCTGAAGATCAGCAAGTTCGCGTTCGAGAACATGGAAGGCGCAGAGGGCGCCGGCGCGCTGATGGGCAACGACGCCTTCGGCTACATCTTCGGTGTCGGCACGATCGTCTACGGCATCAGCTTCGTCATCAACGGCCCGCTGACCGACAAATTCGGCGGCAAGTTCTCGATCCTGGTGGGCGCCGGAGGCTCCGCCCTCATCAACGCGATCATGGGCGTGGTGTCGCTGTCCTTGATGCACGGCTGGGCGGGCAGCGAGTGGGCTGCCGAGCACTTCGTCACGCTGATGTCGGTCCTGTACGCCCTGAACATGTACTTCCAGAGCTTCGGCGCCGTCGCGATCGTCAAGGTCAACGCGCCCTGGTTCCACGTGAACGAGCGCGGCGTCTTCGGGGCGATCTTCGGGATCCTCATCAGCCTGGGCGTCTACTTCGCCTTCGACTGGGGCTACCTGATCCTCAACAACCTCGGGCTGGAGTGGGTCTTCTTCGTGCCCGCCATCCTGCTCACGATCTTCTGGTGCCTCGACGTCTACTTCGTGCGCAACACGCCCGGCGAGGCGGGCTTGAAGGACTTCGACACGGCCGACGCCTCGAGCGGCGACGACGGGCCACGCCTGCCCGTCATCGAGGTCTTCAAGAAGATGTTCCGCAACCCGATCATCGTCACGATCGCGCTGGTGGAGTTCTGCTCGGGCTTCCTGCGGCAGGCGATCATGCAGTGGTACCGCACCTTCGCGAAGCAGACGGACGAGGTGCTCGGCCTCGTCGACACCTTCGTCTTCGACAACTGGGGCCTGCTGCTCTGCTGCGCCGGCATCCTCGGCGGCGTGATCGCCGGCACCATCTCCGACCACGTCTTCAACAGCCGCCGCGGCCCCGTCGCCGCGCTGCTCTACGGCACGATGGCGCTGCTCGCGATCACCCTCGCCTTCGTCTACGACACCGCCTGGGTCGGCTGGCTCGTCATCGTCATGTCGATGTGCGTCATCGGTGTGCACGGGATGCTGTCCGGCACGGCGTCGATGGACTTCGGCGGCAAGAAGAACGTGGGCGTGGCCGTCGGCATCATCGACGGCTTCGTCTACCTGGGCACCGGCGTGATGTCGCTGACCTACGCGTTCCTGCTGCCCCAGGAGGAGCTGGACGCGGCCGGCAAGATCGTGGGCGAGGCCGCCGACCCGGCGAACTGGATCTGGTGGCCGGTCGCGATGATCCCGATGACGGTCATCGGCACGCTGCTCGCGATGCGGATCTGGAACGCCAAGCCCAAGGGCAAGGCCAAGGCCGCCGCGCACTGAGGCGCGGCGGGCCGGGGGCCTCTAGAGGACCTTCAGCTCGGCGATCGCGGACTCGGCGAAGATGATCCACTCGTTGGGATCGTTCTGCGCGTCGGCCGTGCAGAAGCCGGACTCGAACATCACGGCCACGAGGTCAGCGACCTCCTCGTGCTTCTTGACGTCCCTCAGGGCCGCTTCGAGGCGCTTGCCCGCGCTCGCGACGTAGTTCACGTAGTCGTTGGGGTTGTGCTTGCCGGCGTCGAGGAAGCCGTTGGCGAGCATCGCCGCGAGGATGACTTTGGAGCGCAGGATCATCGAGCTGCCGTCGTTTCGTGTTGGATCGAATTGCCGCTCCTCCGCGGGAGAAGCGGCGCAAGACTATCGGCGTCGTCGGACCAACGCCAACAACAGGAACGCCGGCCAGGGCGCGGACGGTGACTGGCTGCAGGTGCAGTCTGTGCGGCTCGGGACGGCGTCCGCCCCGTCGCAGTCCTCGTCGATGTTGTTGCCCGGGGTCTCGATCGCGCCCGGGTGCGCCGAAGCCAGGCTGTCGTTGCAGTCGCGCTGGTCGTGGTGCTTCGCGCAGTCGTCGCCAGCGACGTAGCCGTCCCCGTCGGTGTCGAACTCCTCGTCGATGAGGCCGTCGCAGTCTTCGTCGACGCCGTCGCAGAAGGACTCGCGGCCGACCGCCGGGGAGATGGCGCTGTCGTGGTCGTCGCAGTCGCCGGCGCAGACCGCGAAGCCGTCCTCGTCCTCGTCCAGCTCGTCGAGCAGGGAGCCCGTGCAGTCGCTGTCGATGCCATCGCAGAGCTCCTCGGCGCCGGGGTGCACGCCCGCGTCGAGGTCGTTGCAGTCCTCGGGGCCTGCGGGCACGGTGCCTGGGGGGGCCTCGCAGGCGTAGGCGGCCTCCTGCAGGCCGAAGCCGTCCCCGTCCAGATCCTCGAAGAACCACTGCGCGCCTTCAGCCAAGGGGCCATCGACCACCCCGTCGCAGTCCGTGTCCCGGCCGTCGCAGACCTCGTCCAGCCCCGGGGAGCGCAGCGGATCCGAGTCGTCGCAGTCCTCCGCCGCCCACACCCCGTCGCCATCCGCGTCCGCGAACCAGGCCCGGTGGATCCCGAAGGCCCCGCCGGCCCCGGGGGGACCCTCCGCGTCCACCTCCGGCACCCGCAACCCCGGCGCGAAGGCGACGACGTCCGCCGCGCTGTCCCCGTCCAGGTCCATCCAGAGCCGCAGCGTCTCACCGAAGCGGTCGCCCGGCAGCGAGCCGACGGCGGTCCAGGCCGCCACCGCCTGCACGGTCTCCCCCGAGGGGCCCTCGGCCGAGTCGTCGTCGTCGCCCGCGCCGTCGGGCCAGGGGATGGAATCCGACGGGAGCAAGGCCACGAGCCCGCGGTCGATCGCCTCGCCCTCCGCGGCGCCGGGCACGCCCACGAGCAGATCGGGGCGGCCTCCCTGGGCGCCCTCGGTCCAGTGCATCGCCAGCACCGAGTGCCCGGCGGCCTCCCCCGCTTCGTCCCCGAGCAGCATCAGCCAGGCCAGCTCGTCCAGGCCGATGTCGCTGACCAGGGATGCGTCCCCTTCGACGATCGCCACCGCGCCGCGGTCGCCCCAGCCCGGTGCCCCGAGCAGCACGTCGCGGCAGCCGTTGCCGGTCACATCCCCGAGCTGCTGCACGCTCAGCTCGGCCGTCACGAAGCCGCCTTGGATGGTCACGGCGTTGCTGTCGTTGACCTCCGCCGCCTCCCAGGGGATGCCGAGGGGCGCGGCCGGAGGCTGGGGGGCGAGCGGGTCCAGGGGCGGGTCCGGCACCAGCGGGTTGAGCACGACGTGCAGGTTGCTGCCCAATCCGCCGCTGGCCACGTCAGGCAGGCCGTCGCAGTTCCAGTCAACGGCTGAGACCGCCGTCCCCAGCACGAAGAACTCGTTCGTGATGTCGCCCACGAGTGCGCCGAACTCGGGCGTCTCCGTGAAGAAGTCGGCTGCTCCGTAGTCGATCAGGACGCGCCCCACCCAGAGCACCCCGATCTCGCCGGCCAGGACGTCGTCGAAGCCGTCCAGGTTCAGGTCCGCGACGGCGAGGGTGTTGCCGAGCTCCCGGAAGAAGTTCGGCGCCTGCTGGGCGAAGTGCGCGTCGCAGGACTCGTTGGAGGCCGGGGGCAGCTCCGAGCCGGGGAAGACGAGGACCTTGTCCTGGCTGCGGGCGCCGAAGATCAGGTCGTCCAGGGCGTCCCCGTCCACGTCGCCGACGGCCAGGGCCGAGCCGAGGCGCTGCGAGGCCGAGCCCCCGCCGCAGAGCAGGTCCCCGCCATCCAGGCTGGCCGGCAGCGAGGCGTCGTGCTCCAGCCAGAGCGCAGCGCCGGAGTTGCTGTGGTCCACGGTGCGGTTCGGGCTGGCGATGATCAGCGCGGGGCCTTCGGGGCGCTCGAGCACCGTCACCTGGGCGCCGAGCTCCAGGCCGGCGTCACCGAGGGCCACCACGGGCAGCTCGCCCAGCGGCAGGGCCACCACCGCCAGCATCGACAGGTCGCGGCGACGGCGGAACCCCAGCAGCAGCAAGGCCGCGAGCCAGCCAGCACCCCCGCCCGAGGAGCAGGTGCAGCCCGGCGGCGGGAGCTCGTCCGGCAGGCAGTCGCGGTCCAGGGCGTCGGGCCCGTCGGGCGCGCCGGGGTAGACGGCGGGGTCTTCGTCGTCGCAGTCGAGGCCGTGCTGGGGCAGTCCGTCGCAGCGATCGGCGTCCAGGTAGCCGTCCCCGTCGGCGTCGAAGCCCTCGTCGATGATGCCGTCGCAGTCCTCGTCACCGCCGTTGCAGGCCTCGGGCGCGCAGGGGTAGCGATCGATGACGAGGTCGTCGCAGACGACATCGCAGCGCGCCTGGGGGTCGACGTCGCTCGGGCGCCCGAACTCGGTGAAGCCGTCG
>JAJDAI010000512.1 GCA_029261955.1 Deltaproteobacteria bacterium
CGCGCGGGTGACGAGGTCGTCCTGTGGCTGCTCGTAGGCTCGAAATTCCGGGATCAGGACCGCGAAGCCCTCCGAGGGCAGGAACTGCGCGTGCCGTCGGTCCCGATGGTCCTCGGCGGTCTCCAGGTGCCCCGGCAGGGCCAGGATGGACGCGAACGGCCCCTCTCCTTCGCTGGGCAGCAGCAGCAGCGCCTGCATCTCCCCGATGAAGGGGTCGCGCAAGGCGAGGGTCCACTGCCGGTAGGGGGCGCCGAGGGCGTTCTTGCGCTCGGTGCGGGACGTGATGAGCACCTCGAGGGGGCGGCGCTCGAAGCCCTCGGCTTCGAAGAGGAATCGCAGGTTCGACGCGTCGAGGATCGCCTCGCCCGGCTCTGCCCAGGGAGCGATGTTGCCCGAGGGCCACGGCGCCGACCCCACCCGGGCGTCGCGGGCGAGGAAGAGGCGCTGGAGGTCACCCTCGCAGTCGAGGCGGGGGCTCGCGTTCTGCCTGACCTCGTCCAGGTCCAGGAAGCTGAGGTAGTCGTCGATGCAGGACAGCTGGGTGGGCTCCGCGCAGCGGGGGCTCCAATCCGGCGCTTCGGAGATGACGACGTTGAGCGCGTCTGGCGGCGGGCTGCAGTCCAGAGGGGCCGCGCCGGAGGAAGCGGGGTGCTGCACACCGAGCAAGACCAACGCGACGAGCAGGCCCTGGCGGTGGGATGCCCGCGGGATGACCCTCACGGCTGTTCACCCGGCAGGCGGGGCGGGCCGCGCGTCTCGTGACTCCAGAACTCGATCTCGACGCCGCCATCCGCAGCGGGAATCCGGGTCGGTCGGCGCCACTCCCCTGGCGCGGCATCGGGTGGGAGGTTGGCCCAGCCGGAGTCCACAGCCCGAACCAACAGCAGCTCAGGCGAGCTCTCGCCCGAGACGGCCTGGACGAAGCGGAGGGGGCTCGCGTCCTCGAACAGCACGGCGTACCGACTCCGATACTCCAACCAGGGCTCGTCTCCGTCCGGCCCGAAGAGCGGGGCGTGGGGAACCGTCCCGACGCTCGCCACCCCTTCGGCGGCGAGGTGGCGCCAGACCACCTCGCGGTACGCAGCGCGGTCGTCGAGCTGTTCGTCGCGACGTCGCCAGCCGATCCCAGACTCAGAGGTCGCGAGCCCCAGCCCCCTCGCCACGACATGAACGCCGCGGTAGGGCACGAAGAGGAGCTCCCGCGCCGTGTTCAGGGGGGAGGGCGAGCCGAAGTGGAAGTCCAGACTGACCGTGGCCAGGACGAGGAACACGAGGAGGAGCAACGGCCTTCGGACCCGACGGGCCCTGAGCGTGAGCAGGCCGGCTGCCGTGGTCGCGCCCAGGACCGGGACCAGGCTCAACAGGAGCCGCTCGTCCTGCACGTGGATCCACAGCGCACAGAATGCGGTCCCTCCCCCCAGCAGCACGAGGGACGGCCATCGGAGGGACGGGACGCGAATCAGCCCGAGCACGCTCAGCGGGAGGACGACGAGGGCAGCGGCGGGCGAGAGGATCGAGGTGACCAGGGTCAGCGGGTAGAAGGCGAGGAAGCCGGGCGTCAGCAAGCCCAGCTGGCGCAGCGGACGCGAGAACGCCGAGGCAAAGGGCTCGGGCAGGGCCGAGAACAACCAGAGTCTGGAGGGCTTCTCGATGTCCTCCGGCGGAAGCAGTCCACCGGCGAGCGACGTGATCGACCCGTCAGCCTGCGCGACAAAGGCCAGGAGCAGGACACCGGCGAAGAGCAGCGACACCAGGGTCGCGGGGATCTCCCGCCGCGAGCGGGTCACCGCCAGGGCGGCGACCAGGCCGAAGGGAAGGGCCGACCACTTCAGGAGGGCCGCTGCAGTCCAGGCGAGCCCGGCGCTCACGCTGGCAAGGACCGGGTGGGCCGTCCTGAGGCTCAGCAGGCAGGCCATGGCGAGCCACAGCATCGCTGCCATCGGGAGGTCGTAGTAGTAGTGCGTCGCCACTGCGGGCACGGCCGGCAGCAACATCGCCACCGACGCAGCGAGCGATCCGCAACGACGACTGCGAGCCCAGTGACCAGCGCAGACCCCAACCCCGATCCCCAACAAGAGGATCCAGCCGGTGCCGAGTGCGTTCACCGCACCCAGGCCGGATCCGAAGACAGCACCGCCGAGCAGCGTGAGCACGTGGAGCAAGGGCGGGTAGCCGGTGTCTGCTCCGACAAGGAACTCGAAGGGCTGGAACTCGGGCTGCGCGCGCCACTCCATCAGCACGGAGAGCCGAGCAGCATGCTCGATGTACTGGGCACCCATCCCGTAGTTCTGCAGGCCCGAATACCGGAAGCGAAGAACGACGACCGACGCCGCGAAGGCGAAGGAGAGCAGGGGCAGGAGCCGCCAGAGGACGGCGAGAGTCGGCTGGCCGGACGCGGTGGCGGGGCTCGAGGGGAAGCGGGGTGGCTCCAGCTCGCTCGCCTCTGCGCGAAGGGGGTTGGCTGACGCGCTCATCGGCCGCAGGAACGTAGCACGGAGACCCGCTGCCTCCGGCGTGACGGGGCCGACCGACCACCGCTGCTCGGGCAGAGTCCGGCGGACGCACAGCAGCCGGGCTCCGCAGCCAGCATGGATAGACTGCGCGCGTGGAGTCCTCAGTTCAATCCAGCGGGAGCCCGGCGGCGCGGCCGCAGATCCTCCGTGGCCTGCTGGTCGCGATCTTCGCCGGCATCACGGCGCTGGTCATCCGCCTCCCCGCCCTCCGCACGGACGCGCTCTGGGGCACCACCGAGCAACAGGAGTTCGGGCTGTTCCCCAGCCACGTGGTCAGCGGGCTGATCGAGCCGACCGCCTCCTACCTTCCTCAGGCCCACCAGGGCTGCACGGTCCTGTTCGGCGTGGCCTGCGCCCCGATCGTGAGCTGGTTGGGCCCCACCCTCGAGGCCACACGGCTTTGCAGCACCTTCCTGCACGTGGCCATCTGCATCGTCATCGCTCTGCTGGCGCTCCGGGGCGGCGGCTTGCTCGCCGGCTTCGCCGGGGCGGCACTGGCCGCGGCTGCCCCCCCGGGGCTGCAGCACTACGCGACCAAGGGCTCCACCAACCACGACGACGCGACGCTGTTCGTGGGCCTGACGCTGCTGTTCTTGACCTGCGGCAGGTCGGGCGATCGTGCATCGCAGCTGCGGTGGGCGGCAGCCGCGGGCCTGGCCGGAGGAATCGGAGTCCTCTACTACCTCGACGCCGCCTTTGCGCTGGCGGGCGTGCTGGCGGTGGGCGGGATCGTCGGAGGCGCCGGGTGGCGCACCCGCCTTGCAGGCGTGGGCGTGGGCGGGACCGCGGCGCTGGCTTCGGGTGTCGCGCTGGGGGTTCGTCCCTGGGCCAGCGACGCCATCCGGCAGGCCTTCGCCCGATCGCCGATCGCGGCCGAGCAAGGACCGACTCTTGTAGAGCGCGCATCGACGATCCTGGGCGAGTGGCCGAACCTGGCCCTCGGATTCCCGGGCGACCTGTCCTTCCTGAAGCTCTCGCTCTCCGTAGGCGAGGGAGGCGCCGCCCTGTACTCGGTGGTCCTGCTCGCGACAGGGCTCCTCGGCCTGGCGGCGAACCGACGCGACCCGGACCGGAGCCGCCTCATTCCCCTTGCGAGCGCCGCGGCCATCGCCCTCACGATCGCGGCGCTCATCGGATCCGGAGTCGGCCTCGACTCCCCGAACAGCCTGCCGCCTGCGTGGACCTACCTGGTCGTGTTCGCGGCGGCGGCGATGCCAGCCTCGGGCCCCGCGCGATGGGTCCACCTCGCCGGGCTGTGCTTCGCGCTCTGGCTGAGCCTCGGAGCCGGTGTCGCAGGACCGGCCCTCAGCTGGGCCACGGGCACAGGTGCGTCGGTCGAGGCCAGCCTGGCGAACCGCCTCACGGTGGCGAGGCTGGCGACCCACCAAATCGCGCGCAAGCACATCGTCGACCGCCCCTCCGCCTCCCTCCGCAGCCTGCTCGACGAGCGACCGGACGAGCGCGACGATCTGCTTCGGATCCTGGGCTGGCAGACGATCCTCCGGCCGGGACCGGAGACCATGCCGGGCGCCCTGCCGCCCATCCACCCGGGCGCGGACGAAGCGAGCGCCGGGGGCCGCCCCTGGTACTGGCAGGGCGTGGGCGAAGGGGTGACGATGCGCTTGGTGATCGCGTCCCAGAACGGCACATCCGAGGACCAGCTTCCAGAGGTCGTCCGCAGCATCGCCGCCTTCGAGACCCCGATCGAGGCCGCCGATCGGTCTGATCGCGACGCGTTTTGGGCCGGCCTGCTGCAGGAGCTGCTCTGGCACTCCAACGGCCGATTCGCCGACCTGGAGCCTCTGGTCGGGCGCCTCGACATCCGACCCTCCCTCTGCCGGGCGGCCGGCCGCTGGGCCTACGTCGCACGTCGACCAGCCCACCTGGTCGAATGGAACGCGGCGTCGAGGGCCTGCTCCGAAGAGGAGCTGGGCATGGGCTGGGCTGAAGCGATGGCCTGGGACGTCGTCGACCCCGATCGACCGCTCGCATCGACGCCGCAGCTCCGCTGGTTCTGGGCGGGGGCCTCCCACTCCGCACAGGCGGCCTTCCGCTGCACCCTCGCCGCCGAGCTCGCGTTCATGGCCCGGATGGAGTCCATCGACTGGCGATCGGGACCGGGCTCGAGCGACGCGGTGCTCGCCTGTCTGCCAGCCGGACAAGACTCGACGCCCAAAGCTCGTGCGCTGGAAGTTGAGCCCACGCGCCCCTCGTATCCACCCCCCCCGTGAGCTATGGATCTGCCATGACCCGACTCCTCGCGCTGTTCATGCTCCTCGCCACCCCCGCCTACGCGGTGGACGTCCCCTCCTGGCTGGCCGACCGCGCCGACGATGCGAAGTGGCTCGCGGAGGCCCCCGACCAGCCGCGCGCGCTGCTGACGATGGAGGAGGGCTTCGCCGAGGTCGTGCTCTACCTGCCCGAGCAGAGCCCGGACGGTGTCGTGAAGAGCGTCATGAACTACGACGTCTGGAAGCGCACCGAGGCCGTGGAGGCCGCGTTCGTGACCGACGACGCCTTCTTCACCGCCACGCGGATGCTGGGTCAGTTCAACCCGACCATCACCGACTACACGGTCAAGAACGACGGCACGAAGCTCGTCCTCTCCTGGAAGCACACCCCCAAGGACCGGGCCATCCCCTGGCTCGAGACCCACCGCGACGACCTGGACAAGGCGCTCAAGACCGCCGGCCTGGACCGCGAGGTGGACGAGTACCTGGAGGAGGTCGAGGACCGCTACCACGTCATCGCCGACGTCATCGGTTCGCACACCTTCGAAGGCGGCTTCTACCGCTACAGCCAGGCCGCGACCACGAAGAGCCGCTTCGCGCAGGGCGTGATCGACTCGCTGGGCAAGAAGATGCAGGTGGCGGCTGCGCTCAAGGCGGCCTGCTACAGCACCGGCCGCTACGACTGGGCCGGCCCCTCGGGCACCAAGGGCCCGGAGTTCGAGACGCGCGGGAACATCGGCACGTCGATGCGGCCGAGCAAGTAGCCCCGGACGGGGTTCTTCGGCGAATCGTCACCCAGCGGGACACCCCCTCGGGATAGGCTCGCCGCCGACTCCGGAGATCCCATGTCCGACAAGAAGGTCGACCGCCGCACGATCCTCAAGACCCTGAGCGCCGCGTCGCTGGCGCCGTTCTGGCCCGCCTGCTCGACGCCGGAGCCCGACGCCCCCGATCCGGGCTCGGTCCAGGAAGCGATCACGCACACCGTGATCCTGATGATGGAGAACCGGACCTTCGACCACTACTTCGGCTCCCTGAGCCTGCTCGAGGGACGCACCGACGTGGAGGGCCTCCGCCCCGAGATGTTCAACGTCGGGCTCGACGGCACCGAGTACTTCCCCCGCCAGGCCCCCGCCCCCTGCGTCCCCGATCCACCGCACGGCTGGAACGACACCCACACGCAGTGGAACAACGGCGCGCAGGACGGCTTCGTCTCCACCTACGAGTCGCGCTGGGGGGACGGCGATCCCGGCATCCCCATGGACTTCTGGACGCGCAAGGATCTGCCCGCGCTCTACGCGCTGGCCGACAACTACACCCTCTGCCAGGCCTGGTTCCAGTCGCTGCTCAGCAGCACCTGGCCCAACCGCTTCTACAGCCACGCGGCGTCCAACAACGCCATCCGGGGCAACGACTTCGGGGCGGTCTACGACATGCCCACGATCTACCAGCGGCTGGAAGCGAAGGGCATCGAGTGGGGCTGCTACCACCTCACCGCGCCCTTCATGGTGATGCTGCAGGGCCACTTCTCGACCCTCAACTTCTGGCCGATGGACGTCTTCTACCAGCACTGCCAGGCCGGCTCCCTGCCGCAGGTCTCCATCCTCGAGCCCTTCTACGGCCGCGCCGACGACCACCCGCCCGCGCACCCGAAGGCCGGGCAGATCCTGATCTCGTCCATCTACCGCGCCCTCGCCGCCTCGCCGCTGTGGGGCAAGGTCCAGCTCTTCATCACCTACGACGAGCACGGCGGCTTCTTCGATCACGTGCCGCCGCCGGAGTTCCCCGACCAGCACGCCGATGAGGGCTTCGGCCAGGCCGGCTTCCGGGTGCCCTCGCTGTCCATCGGGCCCTACGTCAAGGAAGGCCACGTCTGCAACACGGTCTACGACCACACCTCGTTGCTGGCCTTCATGGAGTCGCTCTACGACCTGGAGCCGCTCAACGAGCGCGACGCGGCCGCAAACGACCTCTTCGACACCCTGGACGCGGACCGCATCGCCGCGCGGAACCCGGCTGCGCCCATCGACATGCCGGTCGTGGAGGCGGAGGAGTCCGAGATCTACGCCGAGGAGTGCATGTACGACCTCGGTCGCGACCGCGAGCTCATGCATCAGCCCGAGTTCGAGACCTGGCTCGACCAGCTGCCCATGCAGCACCCGACCGACAACCGACACCGGTTCGACGAGGACTACGACGACTTCCTCGCACTGACCGAAGCCATGGGCGTCTGGCGCCGGGCCTGATTCAGACCCCGAGGCGCGTCTTCAGCTCGATCAGCTCCGGCTCTTCCGGAGCGATGTCGAGGCCCTGCTCGATCAGCTCGAGCGCCTCGTGCTTGCCCGTGTCGCCGAAGGCATCGCGCTGCTCGTAGAGGCAACGCGCCAGGCCGACCAGCGCCTCCAGGCTGAGCGGGTGGCGGCGGAGGATGGCCCGGAAGTCGGGCATCGCCTCCTCGAAGCGTCGCTCGGTCAGGGCCTTGCGCGCGCTGCGCAGTCGCTCGGTCGTCGTGGCACCGCGGAAGGCGTCGTCCTGGCGATCGCGCGGGCGCGAGTCGTACTCGGCGCGGCGCTTGGGGTCGGCCAGCGTGTCGTGGGCATCGGCCAGTCGCGAGAGCAGCTCACGGGCGCGCACCCGCACATCCGGCGGGCCATCGTCATCGACGGCGACGGGACGCCAGGTGGCCGCGCGAGCGCGCCAGGCCGTCCCGATCCGCTCGGCGTCCGCGGTCTCGGGCACACCGAGCAGCTGGTAGAAGTCCGCGCTCATGTAGAGCAGGTAGTCCCGCAGAACCCGGCGGGAGTCCTCCGAGAGCGTGCGGTCGTTGGCGTTCGTCTGGAGCAGCAGGTTCGGCGGACGCGTGGTCCCAGGCCGCAGCCGCCCGCCCATCAGCGGGGCGCGGTCCTCGGAGACCGTCTGCGCGATGCCGAGACGCAGCATCAGCCAGACCGCCCGCAGCAGGACATCGGTCCCGGCGCGTGACTGCTCCAGCAGGTGCTCGAGGCTCATGCCGTCGGCGAGCGCGCCATCCAGCCAGCTGACCTCCGCCGGCAGCTTGAGCTCCAGGTGCAGACGATCGAATTGCGGTCCCCGCACCAGCAGCCGGCTCGACTCGCGCGCGAGCTCTGCCGCCAGTTCGCCCATCGGGATGGCCTGGAGCACCTGCCAGAGCAGGGGAACCGGGTGGTGCTCGAAGATGCCGACCTGAGCGGCGAAGCCGTCGCCTTCGACGAACTCGAAGTAGCCGTCGTGCACCGCGAAGGCGCCTTGGATGATGGCCTTGATTCGACGCCGCTCCATCTGCAGGAGCTTGTGCTCGGGGATGCGACCGGCCTCGATCAGCAGCTCCCGAACCGAGCGGTTCTGCTGGCGCGCGCGCAGCAGCAGACCCGGGACATCGCCGAGGCCCAGGAGTCGCTCGGAGACGAGGAGGGCAGGCAGGTCCTCC
>JAJDAI010000513.1 GCA_029261955.1 Deltaproteobacteria bacterium
GATCGCGTCGGCCGCGATGTGCTGGTTCGAGGGGACCGAGCCCGAGAAGTCGTCGTAGACCGCGACCCACTGCTCCCCGCCCGCGTCGAAGGTGAAGCTGCCCAGCGCCTGCCAGCCCCCCGCGGACTGGTCCGAGACCACGTTCGCCGTGCCCCCGGCCGCCCGCACCGCGTAGCGCGTCGAATCGAAGACGCCGTAGCTGGCGTCCGCCCAGTACTCCACGAGGTACTCGCCCGCCTCGGCGAGGTCGAGCTGCCACCAGGCCCAGTTGCTGGCCAGCTCGGTGTTCCAGGCGTTGGTCCAGTAGAGGTGGCCGCCGTCCCCGGCCGACTCCTCGCGCCAGTATTCGGGGGGACCGAAGGCCTGGAAGCAGGCTCCCTCCTCGTCCACGATCCCGCCGCCCGCGGGGATGACGCCGCAGGAGGGCTCCACGACGCAGGAGCCCGGCCGCGCGGGCGAGCCGCTCGCCGAGCCCGCGAAGACGCCCCAGTGGTTGGTCACCGAGCGGGTGCCGCCGCTGTTGTTGCCCGTGTGGTTGTTGGCGTAGCCGCGGTCCTCCAGCCACATCTGGCTGCTGCCGCCGCCGTCCAGGTTGAAGGCGACGTGCGCGCCCAGCTGGTCCATCACGTCCACGAGCTCCAGGCCGTACATGCCCGCCGACTGCGCGGTGCGGCCGTCGACGACGACGAGCAGGAAGGTCTGCCGGTCCGCCGTCAGCCCCATCGCGGTGCGCGGGTGTCGCGAGCGCATGTCGGTGCGGTCGGGAAAGCAGGAGGAGTGGGTCGCGGAGGGGCAGGTGATGGGCTGCCCCTCGACCACGAGCTCGGGGAAGCCGCTGACCAGGCCGAGCATGCCCGCGGGCGCGGGCGGCGCGATCGTGCCGTTCATCCAGCCCTCGCTGAGGCCGCCGAAGGAGGCCGCGTTGTTCTTGACCCACTCGCTGTGGTTGAACTCCACGCGGTCCGGGCCGAAGGCGATCCAGCCGTAGCGTTCGTAGAACCACTCACCCGAGTAGCCGCCGTAGTCGCCGGTCTGCTCCGGGGGCCACTCGAGGCCGCGCCCGACGGCGTCGCCATACACGTGCAGCGGCCCCGTCGCGTAGAAGTCGCCGTTGGTGGCCACCTGCACGCCCTCGTCCGAGGCCCAGGCTCCGGTGCTCTGCCGAGCGCTCGGGGCGCGCGTCGAGGTGACGTGCACGTTCGGTGTGCACAGGTCGATGAGGGTGACCCAGGTGTGGGTCGTGGGGCTGGTCGTCGTGTAGTGGCGGTGGGTGACGCCGGGGTAGGGCACGTCCTCGGAGACGAGGCTCATGTTGACCGCGAGCGCGGGGGTCGGCAGGAGCAGCAGGGCGATCAGGAGCCGCACAGAGGCAGCCTAACCCCGGCGCCTACTTCGGCGGCCAGACCCGCCCGAACACGGCGTAGCCGGTGGTCACGCCGGAGAGGCACGGGGCCTCCAGCTCCGGGTCCAGGCGGCCGAGTTCGGCGCAGACCCCGCGGGCCTTCCAGCCTTGCTCGAGGTGGTGGGTGATCGCGTATCCGTAGCCCTTCGCCACCGCGGCGCGCATCGAGCGACCGGCCACCGGCTTCGCGAAGACGTCGAACTTCCAGGGGGCGTAGGCGAGCTCGTCGGCCAGCCAGAAGCCCATCCCCTCGAGGCACCAGCCAGCTCGTGCCCCCCCGAATTCGCCACACCACGAGGAGTAGGCGACGTGCGCGGGGCGGGGTTCGAAGCGCAGGCGCTGGTTGTAGCCCCAGCCGACCTGGCGCATGCAGTCGCGGGTCAGTTCGCCCGCAGGCAGGGCGTCGCAGCGCTGGATGCCCACGTCGGTCAGCAGGCACTGAACCCCCTCGGGGCCCAGGGAGCAGCGGACCTCGCCCAGCGCGATGCCCCAGGCGTAGCCGCGAAGGCAGTCCGAGGCGTCCTCGAAGCCGGAGCAGAGCTGCACCCCGGCCTGCACCGCCTCGGCCGGGGCGACTGAGCGGCCAGCCAGCACCTCGCTCGCGAAGAGCCCCTGGAGGTCCGTGCAGCGGCCCCGGTAGGGGATGCCTTCGCTGGCGGCGAGCCCCGACCAGCTGACCATCGCCAGCTGGCCCGCCAGGCTCATGCAGACCAGGGGGAGCAAGAGCAGCGCCCAGCGCCGGCCGCGTCGCTGCACGAGCAGGCCGATGGCCGCCCCCAGGTTCAGGGCCAGGAAGCCGACCCCCGCCGGGAGGAAGCGGTTGTCCCGCAGCGCGGTGGTGTCGACGTCCGCCGGCACGAAGCCGTAGCCCGAGAGCAGCCAGGCCAGGACGAAGGCCAGGAAGAAGGCCGGCAGGACCAGCCAGCCGACGGCGCTGCGCTGCGCCTCCGTGGGCTGGGGCGCGAAGACCAGGCCGCGGGCGAGCAGCGTCAGGCCGGCCCGTCCCGCCCAGAGCACGCCGAACACCGCCGCGATGGCGGCGATCGCCCAGATCCACCCGAAGGCGAGGGCCCAAGGGCCCAGCGCGTCCGTGAAGCCGAGGTTCAGGGGCAGCCCTTCGACCAGCAGGCCGAACTCCTTGCCGAGCCGATCGAGCATGGCCCGGCCGATGGGGGGCAGGCCGCGGCCGCCCAGGGGCTCCTCCGCGACCCCGTAGGGTTTGTGCACGAGCAGCTTGTGCAGCCAGGGGCTCAGGCCGAGGGCGAAGGCCGGAGGGGCCAGCCAGAAGCCCCCGCGGCGCAGGGCGCCCTTGTCCAGGCACCACCAGAGCAGCCCGGCCACGCCGACGTAGGCGGCCGAGGCCAGGCAGTTGGCGATCGCCAGCCCCGCGACGCCGCCCAGCAGCGCGTACCAGGGAGCGCGCCGCCGCCCGTGCAGCACGATCTCGCAGACGAGCAGGGCGAGGCTCAGCTCGAAGAGCAGCTCCGAGTAGTGGTAGTCGCCGGGCCGCAGCGCGTAGTAGGCGAGCAGGGGAGGGCACAGCGCCAGCAGGATGACGCCGGCCACCGCCGCCGCCCGGCCGACGTTGCGGTGCAGGAAGGTGTAGGCGACGACCAGCAGCGCCGCGTCGAAGAGCAGCGAGTAGAGCTTGACCGCGTAGATGGTGCGGATCGGCAGCAGCGTGAAGGGCGAGGCCAGCACGCCCGCCAGCAGGTAGCCCGTCGTTCCGCCGTCGTAGTAGTCCTGAAGGGGCACGGCGGGGTTGAGGCCCCGGGGCAGGTCGTGCGCGATCTGGCCGATGCCGCACTCGAAGGCCCAGGTGCCGAAGAGCGAGCCCGAGAACCAGGTCAGCAGCGACAACGTCGCCTGGATCGCGATCGTCACCGCGAGCGCGGGGTGCGCACGCAGCAGGGAGCGAATTCGCAAGCTCAGGCCCAAGGCGGCCTCCTCACAAGGCGTTTAGCCCCGCGGCGCGCCGCGCGAAAGAGCGGGGGGCATGGGGGCCTGGATTTGGGGCCCTCCGGCGCCCCTTCCGAACCGGTCGCCCTTGCGCAGCGTCGATTCGGACCCAGGTTGGCGCCATGCACTTCGACCCCCTCTACATGGCCATCCTCGCCATCGGCTTCGTGCTCAGCGCCGGCGCCTCCTTCTGGACCAAGGCCGCGTTCCGCAAGTACGCCCAGGTCGCGACCTCGGGCGGGCGCACGGGCGCCGACGTGGCGGCGGCGATCCTCCGCGCCGAGGGCG
>JAJDAI010000514.1 GCA_029261955.1 Deltaproteobacteria bacterium
GCGATGCCCAGCTCGTCGAGGCGGTCCACGCAGGCCTGCATGACCGGCTTGTCCGAGATGCTGCCCATCAAGATCGAAACGGTCGGATCCATCTTCATCCCCTGCTCAGCGCTCGATGCGCGATGTCGTTGCGGAACCCCATGCCCTCGAAGGAGATCAGCTCGACCGCCTCGTAGGCCAGCCGGCGAGCCTCCTCGACGCTCGGGCCCCGGGCCGTCACGCCGAGCACGCGGCCGCCCGCCGTCTCGGTGTGCCCGTCGACCTCGACCGTGCCCGCGTGAAAGACGACCACGTCCTCACGGCCCGCGAGCGACTCCAGCCCGTCGATGCGCCGCCCGGTCGGGTAGGAGCCCGGGTAGCCCTCGCTGACCAGCACGACGCACAGCGACGCGCCGCCCGCGAAGACCGGCGCCTCGACGCCCGCCAGCTCCCCCTTCGCGGTGGCGGCGAGCAGCGGCAGCAGGTCCGAGTCCAGCGCCAGCAGCAGAGGCTGGCACTCGGGATCGCCGAAGCGGCAGTTGAACTCGACGACCCGCGGGCCTTCGTCCGTGAGCATCAGCCCGGCGTAGAGCAGGCCACGGTAGGGCGTGCCCTCGGTGCAGAGCCCCTCGGCGACCGGCACCAGCACCTCGTCCACGATGCGCTGCAGCATGGCGCCGTCGACCGCGGGCACGGGTGTGTAGGCGCCCATGCCGCCGGTGTTCGGGCCCTGGTCGCCGTCGAAGCGGCGCTTGTGGTCCTGGAGCGGCTGCAGCGGCACGACCGTGTCGCCCTCCACCAGCGCGAAGACCGAGGCCTCCTCGCCGACCATGAACTCCTCGACCACCACGCAGGACGCCGCGTCCCCGAAGCGGGCCTCCGTCGTCATGGCGCGGGCAGCCTCCAGCGCTTCCTCGCGGTTCATGCAGATCAGCACGCCCTTGCCGCCGGCGAGCCCGTCCGCCTTCACGACGACGGGCACCGGGCAGGTGCTCAGGTGGGCGCTCAGGGCGTCGGCGTCGTCGAAGGCCCACGCGTCCGCCGTGGGCACGCCGTGACGCGCCATGAAGGCCTTCGCCCAGGCCTTGCTGCCCTCGAGCTGGGACGCCGCCGCGGAGGGGCCGAAGACCGCGATCCCGGCCGCGCGCAGCGTGTCCGCGAGCCCGTCGCAGAGGGGCGCCTCCGGGCCGACGATCACCAGGTCGATGCCGAACTCCGAGCAGGACTCGAGCACGTCGCTGTGATCCGTGACGTCGAAGTGCACGAGCGACGCGACCTCTGCGATTCCCGCGTTGCCAGGACAGGCGAAGAGCTGCTCGCACAAGGGCGAGCGCGCGATCTTCCAACAGAGTGCATGTTCGCGGCCACCGCCGCCGATCACCAGGACGCGCATGGGCCCTCCGGGGGCTGGAGAGGCCGGATGCTACCAGCCCGCGAGCGCCGTTACAGCGGCTCTTGGCAGTCCGTGGCGGGAAGGTCCCGCGGGCCCTCCTGGGCGAGCCAGAGGCTCTCCGGCTGGGACAGCACCCCGGCGTAGGGGTCGATCGCGGAGCCGTCGACGTCGAGCACCTGGAAGTGCAGGTGGGGGGTGGAGCTCCGCCCGCTGCTGCCCACTGCGCCGAGGAGATCGCCGCAGGCCACCTCGTCCCCGATCTCCACCGCCACCGAGTCCTTCATGAGGTGCAGGTACCAGGTGACCCGCCCGTCCTCGTGCTCCACCTCGACGCGGTTCGCGATCATGGGGTAGCCGTCGCAGCTGACCTCGAAGCCCTCGGAGTGGCAGCGGTCGTAGTTGCCGTCCACGGTGTGGATGACGACCCCGGGGGCCGCTGCCAGCACGTCCACGGAGCCGGCGTCCATGGCCTCGAAGCCGCCATCGAGCAGGTAGTCGCTGCCCCGGTGCTCGTCGTAGCAAGCCGGGAAGGGCTCGTCGTCGTGGTTGCGGCAGTACAGGCCGCCGCCCGTGCTCTCGTCGTGCACTTCGGGATCGTGGTCGACTCCGATGACCCCGCTGATCAGCGAGGGATCGGCGATGGGCAGGGCGTAGCCGCTGCGGGCTTCGGGACTCGGCTCCTCGGGCTCTGCCAGGGGCTCTGGCGCGACGGTGCAGCCGGCCAGCAGCAGGAGCAGCCAGCGCACGGGCTCAGAGGTTCAGTTGGAAGAGCTGCTGCCGTGGCGCCACCGCCCGGTCGTCCAGCTTGACCGCCTCGGCCAGCTGCTTGCGAGCCGGCTCCGACTCACCGCGCTTCGCGAGGGCCTCGGCCATCCGCGTGTGCGACCAGGTGCTCTTCGAGCCGTAGCCCTGGCCCTTCTCGTAGGCGGAGATCGCGTCGTCCAGGCGCCCGAGGGCCAGCAGGGAGTCCCCCGCGTACACGTGGTAGACGCCCTTGTTGTGGTGCACGTCGAGCAGGGCCGCGAAGAGCGCGTAGGCGCGCTTGTGGCGCTTGTTCCGGTACTCGATGAGCCCCGTGTAGAAGAAGGCGGCCTCGTGGCGCTCGTCCTGCTGCCGCGCCTTCTTCAGGTAGGGCGCGGCGTCGCTCCCGCGCCCCTCGTGGAAGAGCACCGCGCCCAGGGCCGCGTTCATGTCGGGCGCGAAGGTCTCGGCGTCGACGGCCTTCTTCAGCGCGGCGGACACCGGCGTCAGCGGCGGGAGGGGCTCGAAGAAGAGGTCCGGGTCCCGCACCCGCGCGTAGTTCAACGGGTCGCGACCGACGTGCTCGAGCATGATCTGCGCAGCGCGCTTCGGGTTGCCCAGCTCCAGGTTCACGTAGCCCGCCCACAGGTAGCCGGGGACGAAGTCCTGATCGAGCTGGTAGGAGCGGGTGAAGGACTCCATCGCGTCCTGCGTCTGGCCGCCGGCCGCAGCGGCATGGCCCTGGAAGAAGGCGATGCGGGCGCGGACGTTGGGCGAGAGCTCGGGCGACTCGGCGCGGGTGAACTCCGGGACGGCCTTGTGGGGCGCGCCCGACGCGACCAGCGCCAGGCCATTCTGGAACAGCGCCGGCGAGTAGTTCTTGTCCTCCTTCAGCACCGACTGGGCGGCGGCCAGGGCCCCCTCCACGTCGCCGGCGAGGCGCCGGGCCGCGGCGAGGTGCACGCCGTACTCCTTGCGCTCGCGGATCTTCAGCTCCACCGCGGGGTTCTTGAGCAGCGCGTCCAGCATCGAGGCGGCCTTCGCGGCCTCACCGTCCACCTGGTAGGCGAGGATGGCGCGGCGGCTGACCGCAGTCTTGTTGGTCGGGTGCAGCGCGACCGCGCGGTCGTAGTGGCTCGTGGCCCGGCTGTGGTCGCCGACGCGCTCGTAGATCACGCCCAGCAACGAGTTGGCGGCCGCGGAGCGCGCGTCGAGCTCGATCTTGCGGTCCAGGTGGGCGATGGCCTCACGCAGCTGACCGGTCTCCTCGGCCCCGCGTCCCAGCTCGAACCAGACCTGGTGGTAGCCGGGGTCCAGCTCCAGGGCCTTGTCGAAGTGCCGCCGCGCTCCGTCGGGCACGCCGTCGACCGCGCGGGAGCCCGCCACGCCGAGCAGGAAGTGCAGCGCCGGGTCCTCCGGGTTCTTCTGCATCGCCTGCTGGGCCACGCCCACGCCTTCGGCCTCGTTGCCGGAGTAGATGAGGAAGGCGGCGCGCGCCCGCAGCACCTCGGCCGGGTTGTTGCCGGCGCCGTCCGCGAGCTCGATGAGGTAGATGGCCTGCCGCTGCAGGTCCAGGCTGCCCTCGCCCCGCTCGACGAGCAGGTTGTAGAGCTCGGCCAGGGCGCCCAGCGCGAGGGGGTTGCGCGGGTCGAGCAGGACGGCGCGCTCCAGCTGGGTGCGCGCATCCTTGAGGTCCTGCACGCCGTCGCGCAGCATCAGGGTGCGGCCGCGCAGGAAGTGCTCGCTGGAGCCTCCGGCGGCCGGATCCGGCTCGGCGATCTCGGGGTGAGCGGCCGCGAGGTCAGCCAGGAGCTTGACCGCGTCCTCCGCCATCGGGGTCTTGTCCTCGGAGCGGCGGGCCGCCTCGATCTGGTCTGCCGCCTTGTTCACGAGGGACTCGGACACCACCAGGGCGTCCGTCTGGATCGCGTACCAGACGCCGCCGCCGATGAGGCCGAGCACCAGCACCAGCACGCCGATCCGACCGAGGCCACGCACCGCGTCGCGCACGGGGCTCCGGCGTCGGAAGTCGATCTCCTGCGCCGAGGCCGGGATGGCGGCGTCGGGGCTCTTCTCGAAGTAGTGCCCGAACTCCTCGTGCTGACCGAAGAGCCGCCAGGCGCCGCCGATGTGGGCGATCTCCTCGTCGGCGTTGATCTTCCGCGCCTTGATCCACTCGACGATCGTCTCGGCCGGGAAGGGCCCGTAGACGTTGCCGTTGCCCTTGCGGATCATCCAGTCGGCGACCGGTTCGTCCGTCACGGGGGGCAGCTCGGAGGCGCCGGCCTCCAGATCAGCCGAGGGCCCACTGGTCTCCTGGCGACACTCGTCGCAGACCGGGATCAGCTCGCCGTCGCGCGGCGTCATCTCCTTGCCGCAGTTGAAGCAGTAGACGCGGCTCTCCGCCCCGGGGCCGGCGGCGAAGCCCTCGGGCAGCCCTCCGTCGAGCCCCCACTCCTCGCCGGTGGGGGTGTCGCGGCCACAGGCTGGGCACACGGCCGAGCCTTCGCCCTGCGCGTAGGCAGGGGCCTCGTGATCGAAGTGGTGACCGCAGTGGATGCAGACGACGTGCATGCAGGAGCCTTCCTCGGGCGAGGGAAATGTCTCCCCCCAGCCGACGGATCCTAGCAACCTGCGGCCTTCTTCACTCGTTCGGCGGCATCACGGTCCCGCGCGAGGGCGTCCCGGGCTCAGTGTCGGAAGTGCCTCGTGCCCGTGAAGACCATGGCGATCCCGTGCTCGTCGGCCGCCGCGATCACCTCCGGATCGCGCTTGCTGCCGCCCGGCTGGATGACGGCGGTGCAGCCCGCGGCCGCGGCCGCGTCGAGCCCGTCCCGGAAGGGGAAGAAGGCATCCGAAGCCAGCACGCTGCCCGCCGTGGGCAGCCCCGCCTTGGCGGCCTTGGAGACCGCGACCTCGCTCGCGTCGACCCGGCTCATCTGCCCGGCGCCGATGCCGACCGTGCGCGTGCCCTGGGCGAGCAGGATGGCGTTGGATTTGACGTGCTTGCACATCCGCCAGGCGAACTCGAGCCCGCGCAACTCCTCGTCCGTGGGCGTCCTCTTGGTCACGACCTGGCGCTCCTCGACGCCGCCCTCGTCCCAGTCGCTCACGAGCAGACCGCCCGCGACGCGCTTGAGGAAGAAGCCGCCCGAAGGAGCCACGCCCATGTCCGGCACGCTCAGCAGACGCAGGTTCTTCTTGCGGGCCATGGCCTCGAGGCCCTCGGGCTCGAAGGCCGGGGCGAGGATGACCTCGAAGAAGTGCTTGCCGATGCGCTGGGCCAGCTCCGCGGTGAAGGGGCGGTTGATGGCGAGGATGCCGCCGAAGGCCGAGGTGGAGTCGCAGGCCAGGGCCTCGACGTAGGCCGTCTCGACGTCGCGCGCCGAGGCCGCGCCGCAGGGGTTCGCGTGCTTGATGATGCAGGCTGAGGGCTCGTCGAACTCGAGCACCATCGCCAGGGCGGCGTCGCCATCCATGATGTTGTTGTAGGACAGCGCCTTGCCCTGGTGCTGCCTGGCGCGCGCGAGGGTCGGCCCCTGCCACGACGGCTCGCCGTAGAAGGCCGCGCGCTGGTGGGGGTTCTCGCCGTAGCGCAGGCCCTGGACCTTGCTGCCGCCGAGGGCGATGCGGTCCGGGAAGGGCTCGTCGGCTTGGGCCGCCAGCCAGGACGCGATGGTGGCGTCGTAGGCCGAGACCCGCCCGAAGGCTTCACGAGCCCAGCGCGCCCGCGTGCTGGCCCGCGTCGCGCCGCCGAGGTCCGCCAGCTCCGCGCGCAGGTCGCCGTACCAGGTGGGATCGATGCAGACCGCCACGTGGGTGTGGTTCTTGGCCGCGGCCCGCAGCATCGTGGGGCCGCCGATGTCGATGTGCTCCAGCGCGCGGGCGAGGTCGCACTCCGGGTCCGCAGTCACCGCCTCGAAGGGGTAGAGGTTCACCACGACCAGATCGATGGGCGGGATGCCGAGCTCGGCCGCCTCGTCCGCCTGATCCGTGCGTCGGTAGAGGATCGCGCCCTCCAGCTTGGGGTGCAGGGTCTTGACCCGCCCGGAGAAGATCTCGGGCTGCTCGGTCCAGTCCTTCACCGCCGTGACCGGCACGCCGGCGTCCATCAGCGTGCGCATGGTGCCGCCCGTGGAGAGGATCTCGACGTTGTGGGCGACGAGGTCGCGGGCCAGGTCGACGATGCCCGTCTTGTCCCAGACGGAGAGGAGGGCACGGCGGATGATCTGCTCGGACATGGGGTTCCCTTGCTGCGTTCAGCTCGCCGGGACGAGCACGCCCCAGTGGGCGATGAGGAGGAGGTGGTCGCCGGTGAGGCTGCCGGTGACCCAGATTCTGGATCCGTGATGCTGTTTGACGCGGCCCAGCTCGCTGCTGCGCAGGCCGAGGCGCCGCCCGCTGACCTCGTCCTGGAGCATGACGCCGCTCTGATCGACGATCAGGCGGCCGACGTGCGGGGGCAGGCCGTCGGGGGCTTCGAGCATCTCGAAGTCCTTCGCGAAGACGCCGTCCCGGGCCGCCGTACCGCGGATCGCGACCCGCGCCCACTCGATGCGCCGCAGCTGATCGACCAGTTCGGGAGCCGCGCGCAGGGGCAGCGCCGTGCCGCGCATGTCCAGGACGAGCACGTCCCCGTCGAAGCCGATGACGCCGAAGATCCGCTTGCCTCCAGCGCCCGTCGTCGCGCAACCCGCCAGAAGCAGGAGGAGGACGAGTAGCGGTTGGAGGCGGGCTGCCACGGAGCGCGGGATGGTAGGCCCACACCGGGTCTTTTTCCAGGGCGGCTCCCGGTCTGGAACGCGATCGAAGAAAAAGTGGCCGGACGATCGAATGAAGCCCAAGTGGGGGGCGTCGGAGGTGTGCAGGCCAACGAGTCTGCCCGCGGATTCCACCCTGGTGGTCCCACGGCTCGAGACCTACACTCGCCCCGCCTTCCGGCGCCTTCGGAGAGCACCATGCTCGCAAGCCCTGCCTCTTCTGCTCGATTCCTCGGTCGCCTCGCGGCGCTGACGCTCCTCGCCGTGCTCGCGGTGCCGGGCCTCGCGTCCGCCCACCAGACGGTGACGCTCTACGAGTACGAGGGCACACACCCCGTGCCCGCGGAGTACGGGGACTGGTGTGAGGACGAAGGCCACCACGTCCACACCTACCGCCTCGACCCCGACGAGTACGTCGTCTACGAGGTCGACGGCGTGATCTTCTGGGTCGGCGACGCGATCGTCCGCAGCTACCACGGCCCGGTCAACTGGTACTACGACCCGCACCCCATCGGGCACCTGAGCCACCACTGGTGCGTGCTCCAGGGGCCGCACGCGCACCACTGGGGGCCGCGCCACCGCACCCGGTCCTACGTCAGCTACGACGGCTACTACGTCTACGACGGCATCTACACGGACTGGTTCTGGTGGTCCTGGAACACCTGGCACCCCCACCACTGGGCCGTGCACAGCCGGCACGTGCACCACCGCCGGCACGCTCGTCACCCCGGCTACCACTACGTCGACCGCCCCTCGGCACGACCGCGCTACGACGGCCGCCACCGGCACTACGCTGACTCCAGGACCGCCGGCCGCACCGCCGCGCAGCCCCGCAGCCACAGCCAGGGCTACAGCCGCCCGGACCACGACGGCTCAAACCCCGCTCCGCGCAGCGGCAACCGGGCCGATCGCCGCGACGACCGCGACCGCAGCGACGCGGACCGCAGCAACCGCGGGGACAACCGCAACCACGGGGACAGCGGGCGCCGCAACGGGAACACCGGCACGTCCACCTACGAGCCGGCCCCCGATCGAAAGACGGGCTCCAGCCGGACCGGGGACCGCCGAGACGACACCCGCCGCGGCGACAGCGGCAGCTCCCGCAAGGGCAACGGCGACACCTACGAGGCGCCGCGCGATCGCCGGGGCAGCTCCCGCACCGACACCCGCACCAGCACCAGCGGCAAGCAGTATGAGCCCGACCGGGGCCCCTACGTGGACCGGAAGTCCGGCAACGACCGCTACGAGCCCAAGCCGGACAGCTCCTCCAGCTCGACGAGCAAGACGGACAGGCGCGGAAACGACCGCGGCAACACCAGCAGCTCGTCCAACTCGCGGACCTACCAGCCGTCCAACAGCTCCAGCAGCACGCGGAAGCCGAGCAGCAGCTCCACCCGCTCGGGCACCTACCAGGGCACCAGCTCCAGCAGCAGCAGCCGCAGCAAGAGCGGCAGCTCGACCCGCAGCGGCAGCTACCAGGGCACCAGCTCGAGCAGCCGCAACCGCTCCGGCTCGTCGACCCGCTCGGGCACCACGCGCCGGCCGTCGAGTTCGAGCGGCACGAGCAGCTCCAAGCAGGGCACGAGCAGCAGCTCCCGCGGCTCGCGCAGCAGCTCCAGCAGCAAGGCCAGGAGCAGCAAGGCCACGAGCAGCAGCAAGCCCAGCAGCAGCAAGGCGAAGAGCAGCAAGTCCAAGAGCTCCAGCAAGTCCAATCGCGGCAAGCGCGAGAAGCGGTAACCCCGAGCGTGATCCTCCCGAGCCTGTTCGCCCGCCCCCCCGGAATGTTGACGCTCGGGATCGCCATTCTCCTGAAAGCCTGTCCGGTGTCGGAAGGCCCCGACCGCGACGAGCCGGCGGAGCTGGAGGCTGAGGAGGAGGTCCTCGCGGCCGAGCCCACCCCGGAGCCTCTGCCCCCGGGGCTGGACGCGGCGGACCTGGCCCCGCTCCTGGCCGACGACCCCCGCCACGCCGCCGCCTCGGCCCTCCGCGAAGCGCTGGACGCCCTGGACGCCGACAACCTGGGCGCTGCCCTCGGCGCCCTGGACCGCTCCCGCGCCGCCGGCGCCTTCGCCCCCGCCCTGGAGGCCTGGACCCGCGGGCGGGTGCTGCGCAACCTCGACCGCCCCGGCGAGGCGGACGCCGCCTTCGCCGAGATCCCCGAAGCCTCCCGCTGGTGGGCGGAAGCCGCCCTGGAGCGCGCCGCCATCGCCCTCGAATCCGGCGATCCCGCCGCCTGCCTGATCCGCCTCGGCGACGAAGGCGCCCCCGGTGGGGTCGAGGCCGCGGGCTCCGTCGCGACGCGGGCCGAGGTCCTGCGCGCTCGGGCCCTGCGCCAGCGCTCCGGCGAGGGGGACGAAGCGGCCGCCTACGTCGCGTGCAAGCGGGTCTGGATCACCGAGCCCGACGACACCGAGGCCTTCGCTGCCGCCGAGGCCGGCATGCAGGCCCTGAAGACCCGGGTGCCCGAGGCGCTGCACCCCTCCCTCGAGGACAAGGTCGCCCGCACGGCCTCTCTGGCCCGCACCCACGGCAACGACGCGATCGTCGCGCTGCTGGACCGCGAGCAGCCGGCGCTGCGCCAGGCCTCGGCCGAGGTGGGCTGCAACGGCCACCTCCAGCTGGGCCGCGCCTGGCACAAGAAGCGGAAGTACGGCCAGTCCATCCCGCTGCTCGGCTGGGCCTCGGCCAACTGCGCGGACCCCGAGGTGGCGGTCAAGGCGGCCTACCTGCACGCCCAGAGCCTCAGCCGCGGCGGAAGCCGCACCGACGCGATCGCTGCCTACCAGGACCTGGCCGACCGCTTCCCCACCCACCGCTACGCCGACGACGGCCTCTACCACGCGGGCGAGCTGGCGCTGGAGGCCGGACGCACGGACCAGGCCCGCGACCTGTTCCGGGCCATGGCCACCCGCTTCCCCGAAGGCGACATGGTCGACAAGGGCCTGTGGGGCATGGCCTGGGCCGCGCTGAGCGACGGGCGCCCCGACGACGCGATGCCCTGGCTGGAGGCCATGGCCGACGGCGATCCCGGCACCGCCGCCCGCAAACGCGTGCTCAAGGGGCGCTACTGGATGGCGCGCACCCGGCTGGACCGCAGCGCGGAGCGGGAGCAGGCGCTCTCGGAGCTGGACTCCCTGGCGCGCGTGGCCCCCATGGACTGGTACGGCCTCCTGGCGCTCTGGCGCCTGGAGCAGGAGGACCCCGCGAAGGCGCTCGCCGCGAGCGAGGCCATCGAAGCCACCCGCGCCGCCCTCGAGGCCTCCCCGACCACCCGCAGCCGCTGGCCCGCGGACACCGCCTTCCTGGAGCACCCGAGCACCCAGGCGGCCATCGAGCTGCTGCGCGGCGGCTTCGGCCCCGAGGCCGCCCAGGAGCTCGCGCTCGGCCCCGACGCGCAGACGCGCTGGGACCGCGACACGCTGCTGCTCGCGTCGCACCTGCTGGCGCAGGCCGAGGATCACTACCGCTCGCACAACCTGCTGCGCATGGCCTTCCGCAAGGCCTTTCCCCCGCTGGAGCCGGCGCAGCGCACCGCCCTCGTGCACGCCTACCCCCTGGCCTTCGGGGACGAGGTCGCGGACGTCGTCAGCCCCTTCGGCTGGGACCCGCTTCTCTTCCAGGGCCTCGTGCGCGAGGAGAGCGCCTTCGCCCCCGCGATCAAGTCCTGGGCCGGGGCGATGGGCCTCTCGCAGCTGATGTGGCCGACGGCCAAGGAGACGGCGCGCAAGATGGGCATCAAGGGCCTGACGCGCGCGAAGCTGAGCGACCCGCGACTGAACCTGTCCATCGGCAGCACCTACATGAACGGGCTGCTGCGGCGCTGGAAGGGCCACCTCCCCCTCGCCGTCGCCTCCTACAACGCCGGGCCCGGGGCCGTGCGCAAGTGGGTCGACAAGCGCGGCCACCTGGAGCTGGACGCCTGGGTCGAGACGATCCCCTACGACCAGACGCGGCACTACGTGAAGCGCGTGCTGTCCAGCCACCAGACCTACCGGCTGCTGCACGGCGGCGGCGGCGCGGTCCCGCTGCGGGTGGGGCCGGTGCGACCCGCGATCGACGCCGGCGACCCGAGCTTCTAGACGGCCGCCCTACAGGGCCTGCTGCACCGCGCGGTCGAGCGCCTCCTCCTGGTGCTCGCTCGCCAGGTAGACCACGCGCCCGCCCGCCCCGATCACGACCTGCCTCGGGTAGGGCGAGATCGCGTCCGGGAAGTCCCACAGGCCGTAGGTCCCGTCGTCCCACACCACGGGGAAGCTGATGCCGGTCTGCTCCACGAACTCCTCGAGCGTCGCCTGGCTCTCGCCGAAGCTGCCGGTGGCGACGCCGAGCACGACCAGGCCCTCGTCGGCGTAGCGTTGGTGGATGTTGGTCTCGAGGTCCGGAAACTCCAGACTGCAGACGGGTCAAAAGGTCGCGAAGTAGGCCAGGAAGACGGGGCTGCCCTCCAGATCCTCCAGCCGGTGCTCCCCGCCTTCCAGATCGACGAAGGAGGCGGCGGGAGCCGAGTCGCCCACGGTGCGGCCGCTGTTGTTCCCCTGCACAGGCAGGCACTTGCGGGGCTCGTCGGGATCGTCGCTGAGGATCGCGAGCCAGCCGTCGAGCGCGGCGGTGCTGCTGGACTCGTTCAGCACAGTGACCGTGCGCTCCTCGCCCGGCTCCAGCGTGCCCGGCTCCAGGTTCTCGAAGGAGAGGGAGCTCCGGTCGGCCGCGAGATCGCTGATCGTGAGCGCACGCGCGCCGACGTTGCGCAGGACGGCGCTCGCGCGCGCCTCGCCGAGTTCGTCCGGATCCGGCAGCGCGATCCGCTGCGGGGAGACGGTCAGGTCCGGCGCGGACACGCCCGGGTGGTGGCGGTAGGCCACGAGCTCGGTCCAGTTGCCGCTGAAGACCGTCTCGCCCTTCGCCGCGATGCCGAGCGTGCGGCTCGAGTCGCCGCTGGCCACGTGCAGCGGCTCCTGCCCCACGAGCCGGGCGTCGCTGCGGTCCGAGACATCGAAGACCCGCACGTCGTTCCAGTCAGCGACGTAGACCGCGTCCCCGCCCGAAGCCACACCGAGGGCGCTGCCCGGCGTGTTCTCCAGCTCGATCAAGGCGGGGGCCCGCGGCTCGGCGAGGTCCACCACCGCGAGCCCCGCCGCACCCGCCGCCACCCAGAGCCGATCGCCGTCGAGCTCGAGGTCCTTCACGGCGCCTCCGAGCTCCAGCGAGGTGATGTGGCTCATGGCCGCCGGGTCGGAGACGTCGACCACGGAGATCCCCCCTCCGCCGTCCGCCACGTAGGCGAGGCCGTCGCGAACCCGGACGGTCCAGGCGTTGGACAGCCCGTCCTGGAGCCGCCCCAGCTCCGTGAGCTGCGCCCCCTCCCCTCGCCGGTAGGCGATGAGCCCGTCCTCGTGCGCGGCGACGAACAGCAGATCGCCGACGACCGCCGATCCCTCGACGTTGTCGGGCGTGTTGAGCGCGCCGAGCTCGACCAGGTTCTCCGGATCCCGGCCATCGACGACGGCGACGAAGGACTGCCGGGAGATCGAGTTGCTGCGGTTCGTGGCGTAGACGCGGCCATCCTCGGCCACGCTGAGGTGCTGGCAGCGGGGGTAGGTCTGGTTGCCGCCCGAGGGGGCCAGGTCGTCGAGCTTGCGCAGCCGCGCCGGGTCGCTGATGTCGTAGGCCTGCAGCCCGATGACCGAGGTGCAGAACCAGAGGGTGTCGCCCGCGACCTCCAGGTCGGCCAGCTCGCTGAAGGAGGGGCCGTCGTAGCGGTCCAGCACCGTGACGGGGTCGTCCCAGGCGGCGGCCCGGCCCAACTCCCCGAGGTCGTCGGCGCAGGCCGAGCCCGGCTCCTCGCAGCCGGCGGCGAGCGAGAGCAGGACCGTCAGGAGGAGGGGACGCGCATCCATCGTGAACACGTCCGTTGGACTCCCCCGCGCGTTACGTGCTCGCGCAGAGGCAGGCCCTTGCTAGGCTCTGGATCCCGTGACCCGACTTCTCCCCATCCTGCTCCTCGTCCCGCTCGTCGGGTGCCCGGAGCCGCCGGACCTGCGCCCGGCCCCGGTCACGCCCGTCGATGCGGTCCTGACCCCGTCGGTCTGGGACGGCGTGGACGGCGGCGAGCTGCCCGACCTGCTCTTCGCGGTGGCCTGGCACCCGCTGGAGGCGTCCTGCAGCGACTGCGACGACCCCCAGTGGCGCTCCGCCCCGCTGCGCTACTCGGTGGTGGACTCGCGGGGCACGGTCCGGGCGGACTTCCCCCTGCCCTGGACCGACGAGCTCATCGATCACCTGGACCTGCAGGCCGCGGGCCCCGGCGCCCTGCTCGCGACGATCTCGCGCGCCGACCACACGGCGAGCGGCCCCGACGGCTACCTCTGGCGCACCCTGCGCCTGGACGCCAGCGATGGCAGCGTCACCGAGGTGCTGCGTTTGCAGGACGCCGGCTTGATCGAGCTGCCCGCCTCGGGGCTGAGCCTCGAGCACCTGGAGCCCAGCCGCTCCGTGCGGGTCACCGCCGACCCCGCGCAGCCCTCCCGCATCTGGTTCCTGCCCGACCGCACCGACCCCGACGGCGACCCGCGCCTCGGCCGGCTCTACTCCGCCGACCTCTTCGACCCCGAGGTCGCGCCGCGCTCCTGGTCCGGTGAGGAGCTGCTGAACGAGCCGCTCGTCCACGCCGACGGCGGCGCCCCCCTCCAGCCCTGGACCCTCCAGGCGGCCGAGGTCGACGGTCAGACCACGCTGCTGGTGGGCATCGACGGCGAAGGCCCCTCGGGCTTCCGGCGGAGCCTGGGATCCTGGAGCGCCGAGGACGAGTCCCCCAGCAGCGCGCTGGACCTCACCGAGCACGGCGACCTGGCCATCCGCTCGGAGCCCTCCTACCTGGCCGGTCCCGACGGCGGCGCGGCGCTCTTCCAGCGCGGCTCCGTCTCCTCCTTCTGCGGCGAGCCCAGCTTCGTCGTCGTCAGCGCTGCGGGCGCCCTGCCGGTCGAGGCCGGGGACGGCGCGGACTGCGGCTGGGCCGGCCCGCTGCTCGACGCCGACGCGCCCACCTTCGCCTGGTTCGGCTTCAGCCTGGATGCCCAGGGCGAGCCCGGACACCAGCTCCAGATCTCGCACCGGGGCCAGGATGTCTGGTCCGTGGATCGCTTCGCTGATGGGATCGACGAGCGGCCCTTCCTGCTCCTCGAGGCCGTGCTGCTTCAGGCCGACTGAGCCGGCTCAGAAGCCGGCGCGCCGAACGACCTCGCGGTGCTCGTCGTCGCAGGTGCCCGCGTCGGTCCCCGTCAGGGACAGCCCGTAGAGCAGGTGCTCGTCGCACTCGAAGACGGTCTGCACCCGCGCCCGGCTCACCGCCCGCAGCCCCGAGGCCGGCAAGTCGACCCGCAGCCGCAGCCAGGAGCCCGGCATGTACACGGGCCCCCGCCCCAGCGGCACGCTGAAGGTGAAGGCCCGCCGGCTCAGCTCGACCACGTGCGCGGGACCGCGCGTCACCGGCTCCCCGCTCGGCGCCAGCCAGCGCTCGAGCAGCGTGGTCTCCGCAGGATCGTCCTCGCCGCCGATCGACAGGTGAAGCCCCACCTCCGCCCCCCGGCCCAAGCGGCGATCGGTCTTCAGCAGCCGGTAGGGCAGCACCACACGCGCCGCGGCGACGGGCCCCGACAGGCGCCCCTCCACCACGCCGATGCTCCCGACGACGCCCGTCAGGCCCCAGGGCTCGGCGTCCCGCACGCTCCAGATGCGCACGGACTCCCCCGTGCCCAAGGGCGAGGGGGTGCCGCGGACGAGATCCGTCGGCTGGGCCACGGAGAGCTGGGGTCGGGGCCCGTCCTCCCGCAGATCCACCAGCACGGAGCGGCCCCAGACCGGGCGACCGGCCCGCACCACCACGCAGGGCATCGCCTGACGGCAGGCCCAGCGCAGCGTGTCCCGATCGGAGGGCTCGGCGGGCTGCAACAGCCTTGCGCCTGCTCCTCGCTGGTCGGCTCCGGCGCCACCGCCTCGGCTTCGGCCTCGAAGAGGCCGAGCTTCGCGAGGATGACGGCGAGCACGAGGGCGGGGGTCACGAAGCGGATGACGAGGGTGAAGCCCCGCGCCAGCTCCGGCCCGTAGGGCACGCCCTCGAAGCCGGACTCGCGATCTTCGCGGGTCAGCAGCCAGCCCGCGGCGATGGCCACCAGCAGCCCGCCGCCGGGCAGCATGTACTTCGTGGTGATGCCGTCCAGCAGCGCCAGCATGCCGTCGTCGGAGAGCGCGTTGTGGGCCGAGGCCAGGCCCATGGCCCAGATCGCCAGTCCGATGCCGGCGGCCGCAGCCGTCCGGTTCAAGCCGAACTGGTCGTGCACCCAGGCGACCACGACCTCGAGCAGCGAGATGCCCGAGGACCAGGCCGCGAAGATGAGCAGGAGGAAGAAGGCCACCGCGACGACGCTGCCCATCGGCATGCTCGCGAAGAGGTTGGGCAGGGTCACGAAGACGAGGCCCGGGCCCGCGCCGGGCTC
>JAJDAI010000515.1 GCA_029261955.1 Deltaproteobacteria bacterium
CTGCAACGGCCTGGATGACGACTGCGACGGCAGCGCGGACTCGGACGCGGTCTGCCCCTGCAACGTCGAGCACTACGACGGCGACACCTACCTCTTCTGCGAGCAGATCGTCGACTGGCACGCCGCCGAGGCCGCTTGCGAGGCCCAGGCGAACTTCGATCTGGTGATCATCGAGGACGCCGCGGAGCAGAGCTGGGTGCACGGCACGGCGGCGGGCTACGCGTCGCACCGCTGGTGGTGGATCGGCTACACCGACCTCGCGGCCTCCCCCGCCCAGGAGCCCGGCGGCAGCTGGGACTGGGTCGACGGCAGCTCCCCGGCCTACACAAACTGGAACGGCGGGCAGCCCGACAACTGGAGCAACGACGAAGACTGCGCCCACATCTACGGCGACAGCGGCACCTGGAACGACATGAACTGCGCCTGGGACGAGTGGTTCGGGACCTTCCTCTACTTCGTGTGCGAGGCGGACCCCGACTGAGCCGCCTTCACCGGGCCGGCGCGCCCCTTCCGCTCCGCCTGGAAGGCCCGAAACAGCTCGGTCGGGTAGTGGGTCCCACGCCAGGTGAGCCCGCCCTCGCGCCAGCCCTTCAGCGTGCCCCGGAGCATCGAGAAGCACAGCATCGCGACGCCGACGGGGTGCAGGAACACGCCCCAAGGGGGCCGCCGGTTCAAGGCGAAGGCCCCCACCGAAGCCGAGACCGAGGCCAGCGCCGAGAGCGCGGCGAAGACCCGCCAGCCCGGGGAGGGAGCCAGGGCCAGGAGGATCCAGGGCGACAGCTGGAACAGGGGGAGCATCACGCAGACGGCGAGCCCCCGGAGCAGGCTGAAGCTGGCCGCGACGCCCCAGGCGTTCTTCTCGGCCCCGACGACCGAGCCCCAGGCGGTGGGGTACAGGTCGACGGACACGGCGCCGGCGCCCAGCCGGGCCGAGCAGCGGGCACCCGAGGCCTTCAGCATCAAGCCGAGCTGCAGGTCGTCGTCGATGCAGAGGCGCAGCGCCTCGAGCCCCTCGGTCGCGGCCAGGGCGGAGCGGCGCACCAGCGAGAAGGCCCCGACGGCCGGCGCGAAGGAGCCCTCAGGGTCCTCGGCCCGGCGCGCGTCGAAGGCCACGAGCAGCAGGGGGAGGAAGACCGAGTGCAGGCCGGCGTTCAAGAGACCAGCGGGCTCGATGCGCGGCACGACGGCGAGCAGATCGAGCCCGGAGTCCTCGGCGAGGTGGATCGCGCGGCGCAGGGTGCCCGGCTCGACGTGCACGTCGGCGTCGGAGAAGAGCAGCCAGTCGCTGTCGGTGGCCTCGACGCCGGCCTGGAGCGCATGGACCTTGCCGAGCCAGCCGGGCGGCAGCTCGGTGATGTGCACGGCGAGGACGCGCGAGTCCTCGGCCAGGCGGTCGGCGAGGGCGCCGGTGCCGTCGCTGGAGCGGTCGTCCACCACCACGACCGACAGCGCCGGGTAGTCCGAGCGCAGGCGGGAGCGCACGGCCTGCTCGATGACGGCGGCCTCGTCCCGGGCGGGCGCGATCACGGCGACAGAAGGCCAGTGTTCGCGCTCCACCAGGGGCAGGTCGACCAGGCGACCGGTCACCGCCGCCACGCGGGCGATGCCGGCGGCGATGAGCCACCAGCCCATGCAGAGCGCGGCCAGGGGGAGGAGGAGCCAGAGCATGGAGCATCCTCGCACGCACGCGCGGGCGGCGGATCGGGCGGCTCCGGGCGCCCGTCGAACTCGACCTCCGCGCTCGTGCGCGGGACCGCTCCCCACTAGCCTGCACCCACCGTCACCGTCGACGCGCTCGCACCCAGCCGAGGACCCGAGGACCCAGATGGACCCGTCCAGCCCCATCAGCCCCGAGGCGCGGGCCTTCCTGGAGTCGAAGCGCCCGACGCGGCTGCCGCTCCTGCCGATCACGGCCGCCATCGCGCGTCGAATCCGAGGCAAGAAGGCCGCCCAGCGCGCACCGATGCTCGCAAGCCTGCAGGAGGAGCTGGTCGCCTCCTGCGAGCGACGGACCCTCGGCGACGTGCACGTCACGGTCGTGGCGCCCAGGCGCCGGGTCGAGGCGCGGTCCGACGTGCACGCCCTCTACGTGCACGGGGGCGGCTTCCTCTACGGGGCGGGCCTCGACACCTCGTCGATCCTGATGGCCGACCTGCTCGGCGTGCCGGTGCACGGCATCGAGTACTCCCTGTCCCCCGAGGCCCGCTACCCGAAGGCCCTGGACGAGGTGTCGAGGGTCTACCGCGCTTCGATCGAGGCCCACGCACCGGAGCGGACCGTCGTGTTCGGGGTCTCGGCCGGAGGGAACCTCGTGGTCTCGGCACTGCTCCGGGCCCTGGAGGACGGGCTCCCGATGCCCGCCGCCGTCGGCCTGTTCACCCCCTGGGCCGACCTGAGCGGGACCGGCGACAGCCACCGAGGCAACGACGGCCGCGACCCCGTGATCGGCTGGACCAACTCCCTCGACAAGGCCGCCCGGGCCTACATGGGCGCCGGACCCGCCGCCGACCCGGGCATCTCCCCCGTCCGCGCGGCCTTCGACGCCCGCTTCCCCCCGACGATCATCACGACCGGCACCCGCGACCTGCTCCTGAGCGACTGCGTTCAGCTGGCCGAGGCGCTTCGGGACGGCGGCGCCGAGGTCTGCCTCCGCATCTGGGAGGGCATGTGGCACGCGGTCAACGTCGAGCGGAACATCCCCGAGGGTCGTCAGATGCGGGAGGCGGTCGCGGCCTTCCTGGGCGCCCGGCTGGACTGAAAGGGGGGAGCACGCCCGGATGGCCAGCCCATCGACCTCCACGTCGCCACGGGCGGCGCGACCTCCTCCGCCCGAGGCCGTCGCGGCGCGCCGTTCTTGAACAGTCATTCCCGAACTTCTTGACCAACCGTTCCAGAACATCTAGAACCGGTCCGTGGCCAGACCCCGCGAGTTCGACGAGTCCGAAGTCATCGCCTCCGCGATGGAGGTGTTCTGGCGCAAGGGCTACCAGGGCACGAGCGTGGCCGACCTCGTCGAAGCGACCGGCCTGCAGCGCGGGAGCCTCTACGGCGCGTTCGGCGACAAGCACGGCCTCTACCTGACCGCGCTGGACGCCTACATCTCCAGCGCGCTCGACCAGTTCAGCCGGCTCCGGGCCACGCACGACGACCCGGTGGACGCCGTCCGCGCGTTCGTCAGGCTGCTGGGCGAGGACTCCAAGCACGGCATGGGCAGGGAGCGGAGCTGCATGGTCGTGGGGGCGTGCAACGAGCTGGCGGCCGACGACCCAGCCGCTCGGCAGCGGGTGCAGGTCTTCCTCGAAGGCATGCAGGGAGCGATGGGGGCGGCGCTGGCGGCCGGTCAGGAGCGGGGGACCTTCCCCGCCGATCGCGATCCCGTGGCCGCGGGGCTGTTCGTCCAGGCCAGCCTGCAGGGGCTGAACCTGCTCGCCCAGAGCAAGCCCGGGCCTGCCGCCATCGACAGCTTCGTCGCCGAGCTCCTCCGCACCCTCGACTCCAGCCCATAGACCCCCCGAAACCCCTGAGCGGCGCCGCGTGGCGCCCATTCTTGAACATTCGTTCCATAACGGAGAGAAGACCATGAGCAACAACAGCAACCGGACCGCCCTCGTGACTGGCGCCAACTCGGGCTTGGGCTTCGAAGCCGCCGCCCAGCTCGCTCAGGATGGTTGGGGCAAGGTGATCCTCGCCTGCCGCACGGTCGACAAGGCCGAAGCGGCCCGTGGGCGCCTGGTGGAGCGCACGGGGAAGGACCCCTACAGCACCCTGGCGATCGACACGAGCGAGGTGGAGCCT
>JAJDAI010000516.1 GCA_029261955.1 Deltaproteobacteria bacterium
GCCTGGCCACCTACAAGACCGCCTTCTTCAGCGACGGCATGCGCGGCACGAACGTGCGCCAGTACAACGGCGTGCAGGAGGACGACCACCTCGTCGTCGACGGCACCGTCATCCAGAACGTGCGGCAGGCGGCCGACTCCGGCTCGAACCTGTACTTCAGCGACTGGACCTACGACCTGATGGAGCGCGCCTGGCCGGACCTGGTGGACTGGGTCGGCGACGACGAGGTCATCGACGACGCGCAGCGCGGCCAGGCCGACATCGTCATCGCCCGGGTCGTGGACCAGGGCCTCGCGGACTTCATGGAGGTCCCGCTGGGCTCCGAGCTCGAGGTCGAGTTCAACTACGGCGTGTGGGCCGTGCCCCTGTCGGTCTCCGACGACGTCGTCGTGCTCGTGGAGGCGGATGTCTGGATCGACGACGCCGAGACGGGCCAGCCCCTGCTCCTCGCCGACACGCCACTCGTCTTCTCGGCCAACACCGAGGGCGGCACCGTCGTCTTCACGGCCTTCCACAACGAAGCACAGATCTCCGACGGGGCGCGCGACGTGCTCCGTTATGAACTCGGGCAGCTCTCCAACTGACATGCAGAAGCCTTCATTCGCCCTGCTTTCCCTGGGGGCTCTGCTCGGCGGCTTCGCGCTGTGGGGTGGATCCTGCGACGACGTCGAGCCCGTGCTCTTCTCGAACACCCAAACCGACGTCTTCACCCAGGAGGTCCGCAAGCAGGTCGATGTCCTGCTCGTGGTCGACAACTCCTGCTCGATGATCGACGAGCAGAACAAGCTCGCCGGCAACTTCGAGAACTTCATCGAGCAGTTCCTGGCGGCGGAGGTCGACTACCAGATCGGCGTCGTCACCACGGACATGGTCGACGAGACGCAGTCCGGCCGGCTGGTCGGAGACACCAAGATCATCACGTCCGAGATGGACCTCGAGCTCGCGCGCGAGACCTTCGTCGACAACGTGAAGGTCTGCGCCACCGGCTCCGGCTTCGAGCGCGGGCTGTCCGCGGCGGAGGCAGCGCTCTCCGAGCCCATCCTCAGCAACGAGAACGCCGGCTTCCTGCGCGACGACGCAGCCCTGTCCATCGTCTTCGTCTCCGATGAAGAGGACGGCTCGGCCATCCCCGTCGGCGAGTACCTCAACTTCTTCAAGGGCCTCAAGGGCGACCGCGGCTACCGCGACGACACCCTGGTCAACCTCAGCGCGGTCGTCGGCGACCCGCCCGACGGCTGCCTCCAGCCCAGCCCCTACGTGCCGAACTGCACCGACGGCCTGGACGAGGAGGACGAGGACGGCCTCATCGACTGCGAGGACCCCGACTGCGCCTCCGCCTGGCAGTGCACGATCACCCCCGGCGAGTCGGACTGCGACGACGGCTCCGACAACGACGGCGACGGCGCGGCGGACTGCGCCGACGCGGACTGCACCTCGCAGCCCTTCTGCACCGAGCAGAACTGCCAGGACGGCGTCGACAACGACGAGGATGGCCTCGTCGACTGCCAAGACATGGACTGCCTCGTCGACGACGAGTGGTGCGCCGAGGTCTCCTGCGAGGACGACCCCGAGTCGCCCAGCTACCTCTTCCACAACAGCGGCCAGGTCGAGAACTTCTGGGCCAACTGCGAAGACCCGTCCTGCTTCACGGACCCGGCCTTCGACGACCAGTGCCTCGGCAACCGCCGCGAGATCGACTACGTCGAGCGCTGCGAGGAGAGCGTCATCTTCGACGCCTTCGGCGGCACCGTCTTCAGCATCGACGGCCCCGACGTCGACGACCCCGACAGCCTCGACAACGAGCTGGTCGGCTGCGACGACCCCGACTGCGCCACCTTTTGGCTTTGCCAGCCCGAGCTCCGGGTCGAGGGCCACAACAGCTGCGGCGACTGCGTCGACAACGACGGCGACGGCCTGGACGACTGCGACGACATCGACTGCCTGACCAGCGAGAACTGCGACAACCCGTACCCGATCCAGGCGGGCACCCGGTACATCGACGTGGCCCAGCGCAGCGGCGGCGTGGTCACCTCGATCTGCGCGGAGGAGTTCAGCGGGCTGGTCCGCGAGCTGGGCCTGAACATCTCGGGCCTGCGCACCATCTTCTGGCTGACGGCCTGGCCGGACATCGACACCATCGAGGTCTACTTGAACGAGCAGACCGACGCGAACCGCCTGACGGAGGGCTGGGACTACGACCCGGTGCAGAACCGCATCCTCTTCACGCAGGAGGCGGTGCCCGGCGACGGCGCCTCGCTCATCGTCTTCTACACGCGGTCCACGACGCCGCCGACCGAGCAGGAGGTCGAATGAGAGTCCTGCTGACCCTCCTGTTCGCCTTCAGCCTCTTCGGCTGCGGCGAGAAGCAGGAGTGCACCGAACAGGCCGACTGCGCCGACGGCTTCATCTGCGCCCAGTCCGGCAGCTGCGTGCAGCAGAGCTGCTCCTCGAGCCTCGACTGCCCCATCCAGACCTGGTGCAACAACGAGAGCGCGCAGTGCGAGGCCGGCTGCCTCAACGACCGCGACTGCCTGCCGACCGAGTCCTGCGATCAGGAGCAGCAGCAGTGCGTCGCCCCCGGCTGCCGCGACACGGTGCTCGACTGCAACTTCGGCGAGTTCTGCGACAGCGTCTCCGGCCGCTGCGTGCCCGCGGGCGGCTTCTACTGCGCCCAGTGCGAGACCAGCGAGGACTGCGGCAGCTCGAACAACTGGTGCGTGCGCCTCGGCGGCAGCTCGCAGACCTACTGCGGCGTGGACTGCAGCGGCGGCCAGGGGTGCCCCCAGGGCTACACCTGCGGCCGCGTGCGCACGACCGGTGACGTGACGGTCGCCTACCAGTGCTTTGCCCCCTGTTGGGAGTACGAATAGTGCGTTTCGCCTGGCTCGGTTTCCTCCTCGCCACCCTCCTCGCAGGCTGCCCCGGAGGTGACGACGACGACGCCACCGCGCCCCCCGACCCGCCCTGCGACAACGACGGCCCGCCCAGCGTCGGCGCCAACCCCATCGAGGACGGCCAGGCCGTCGGCTTCCCCGTCGAGGTCCTGGCCCTGGTCAGCGACGGCGACGGCATCAGCACCGTCTCCCTCTACTTCCGCCCCGAGAACAGCCCCCAGGGCTGGAGCTCCGTCTTCATGTCCGAGGTGGGCGAGCAGGACGAGGGCTTCGTGTTCGCGGCCGACATCCCCGCCAACGCGGTCGTGGACGGCGGCGTCGACTGGTACGTCGAGGCGCGGGACATCGACAACGGCTGCCCCGAAGAGGCGACCACGCCGCCGGGAGCGCCCGAGAACTTCAACCACTTCACGACGCAGCTGAACCTGACCCCGCTCCCCTTCTCGGAGGACTTCGAGGTCGAGGGGGAGGACGACTGCGGCACCGAAGACATGGGCCAGATCGGCTGGACGAGCGAGATCACGAGCTTCCCGCAGGCGACGCACGCCTGGCGTCTGCGCCCCCAGTCCCCGCTGTCGGGCCGCTGCGCCGGCTCGCACTCCGAGGGCATCCCCGGGGGCTTCTGGGAGTGCCCGCCCCCGGACAGCAACGGCACGATCGAGCGCAAGAACTGGCTCATCTCCCCGCCGCTGGACTTCCGCGG
>JAJDAI010000517.1 GCA_029261955.1 Deltaproteobacteria bacterium
CGACGATGACGATGACACCGGCAACGACGACGATGACGACGACACCGGCGACGACGACACCGGCGATGACGACGACACCGCCGACGATGACGATGACGACGCCGGCGATGATGATGATGACGACGACACATCGATCGCAACGGCTTGCTTCGATGTGCCCCTGGCCTGCCCGAGCGGAGTACCGGCGATTGGTGCAGCGAACAGCTTTGGTCTAGCCGCCGGGCTCACACCGATGACACTCGACCCGGTGTCCGGCTGGGCGTGCTCCGACCCGATCTACATACAGATCCCCTCGGACACGACAGGCTGGTACTTCTCCGCGATCGGTGGAGCCACGATCTCGGATGTGGAAGCACCCACATCGACATACATCGACGCGCTGCTCCCCGACGTGACTGGCCTCGCCCCAGCGGATGTAGTGTCCTTCCTTTGGGCGGCCATCTACGACCTCGGCAACGAGGACCCCCCCGTCTACTACACAACCAGCCAGAGTCCGCCGCTCCTTCGCGTGGCGTTTCAGTTCCCGACTACGCCTGGATCCGACGTGGAGGCCGGTTGCTATGCGATTAGGCTCGTGGGACCGGGGGCTCTCGACGGACTGGACCACCCGTACATCGTGGGCTCACGACGCGGATTCTTTTCGGGCGATCGTGTCGATCTTCATGTCGTCCGCAGCTCCACCCTTTCGGAGGCCGCCACCCTTGACGCCCTCGCGCTGGTCGGGAGCATCCTCGAGGGTGCCGGGATGCAACTGGGCGAGATTTCGCTGGAGTTGCTGGACCCGTCGCTCGAGATCATCGATATGGCCCAAAACGACCAAGACCTGTTGTGGGTCAGCAGCGCGGGGAATCCCAACACCGACTCCGAGGTGATCGTCTACCTGCCGAGCTCGATCATCAGCAACACGGGGTCGGTTCTCGGACTCTCGTCCGGTATTCCTGGGGATGTGGGGGTGACCGGGAGTCCCCTCGCCGGCGTAATGGTGACGACCCTCGCGGGCGGGTGGAGTGGACTCGACCTCGCACAGACCATCGTGCACGAGGTCGGGCATCAACTCGGCCTCTACCACACCTCCGAATCCGGCGGCACAAGCCACGACCCTCTAACGGACACGCCAGAGTGTTCGAACGCGGTCCCGCCGGACAACGTGATCACCGTCGCGAGCTGCTCCGGTTCGGGTGCCGAAAACGTCATGTTCCCGTTCGCCGACAGCAGCGCAGTCGGCCTATCGGGTCAGCAGACCGACGTCTTCTCCGCACTGGCCCCCGGTCCGGACCTGACGTGTACCGATCACAACGACTGCACCACCTGGGAGGTCTGTGCTCCGAACGGGCTCTGTGAGTTCGCCTACGGCCGGCCTTACACGGTCTTCTTGGACGGCGTCACCATCGACACCTCGGGACCGAGCGGCAGCTGGGACCCGCTAGGCAACGCCCCCGATCCGTTCGTTCAATGGTCCGCGGGCGCGTTCAGTGACACGACGACGACGGTGCAGGACGCCTTCAGTGCTGCCTGGTACGAGACGGCGACCGGGGTATGGGTCTTCGCCGATCTGACGAGCTTCCAGGCGACGGTCTGGGACGCCGATGTCGCAGTGAACGACCTGGTGGACAGCTACACGCTTGGACCTGCGATATCGGTGTCCGACTTGCGGAGTGGCTACCTCAACGTCCCCGGCGTCTACTCGTCGCTGGACATCGGCTTTAGCCCGGAGTGAGCATGATGAGGATCCAGCAGCTGGCCGCCTGCCTGTTATTGACCGCTGCAATGGGCTGCAGGAGCGATCCCGCCACGGACGCTGTCAGCCGTGACGGCGGCTCAGTGGTCGCGGCGGCAGCGCCGGTAGCCGAGGCGTCCGGGATGGTTCCGGCCGTGCCAGCCGAGTCGATCCCCGTCGATGAGATCAAGGTCGAAGAACGAGGTAAAGAGGAGACCGAACCAGGGGAGCTGGCGAGTCCCGCCCAGCTTCGCGCGTCCTTCAAGACCATCGAAGGCCAAATCCCTACTCGCGACGAGCTGGAGTCGTCGCTCCTGGAGCCGCAGAACGCGCTCGAGGTGCTCCTGGCCGACGCGGATCCCCAGGTCCGGGCCAACGCCACGATCGCACTCGGCTACTGGAGCGACGACACAGCCATCCGAGAACTGCTTGTCAGGCGGGCGCTGGACGGGAGATTGGCCCCGCACGACAGGTTGGCAGCGCTGACGGCGCTTGAGGGCGCAGAGGAGGAGGCTGGGCGCTTCCTGTCGGCGTTGCTGTCCGCCGAACAGCCACCCGAGGTACAGACAGGCGTGGCGCGGCTACTCGTTCGGAGCCCGACCTATCGCGACTTCGTTCGAGCGTTCCTGGACAGCGGCGGTGCTCACCCCGCCGCCGCGCGAGTGGCTGGGCAGCTCCTGGCCGACCACGAACGAGCCACCGCACCAACCGGCCAATGACGCGTGCGACGAACGGAAGGATGATGGGCATCCAGCAGGATATCTGGAGGAGCGAATGGAGCGGACATGAGCGACGGGACAGAATCGATGGTGGGCGCTAGGAGTCTGTTGCCCATAGATCGAGCGCCCCCAGCAAAGACGAGGACGCGGAATCGCGGATGGCGCGGACGGAGCGGAGGAAGCGGATGCGGCACGCACCTCGTCCATGGCTCGACCCTCGCCTCCGGATGGACGTCGCTTCCCCGTCTTGATCTACTGCCTGCATGGCCAAGCAGTACCGCCCCTGGACGCCGAATCAGTCCTGGCTCTTCCCGCCCTCGCCGCGCGACTGGCTGGACAAGGAGCACTTCGTCTTCTTCTTGATGGAGGTCGTGGACGAGCTCGACATCGGCCCCATCGAGGACACGATCCACGCGAAGGACGCACGCGGGAATCGCCCGTTTGATCCGAGGATGCTCACCGCGCTGCTGCTGTACGGCTACTGCACGGGTGTTCGCTCCTCTCGCAAGCTGGAGAAGGCGACCTGGGAAGACGTCGCCACACGCGTCCTCGTCGGGGAGCAGCACCCCGACCACAGCGTCATCGCGCGATTCCGCCGTCGGCACATTGCTGCGCTCGAAGGGCTCTTCCTTCAAGTGCTCAAGCTCTGCAGTCGCCACGGCCTGACCAAGCTCGGACACGTCGCGTTGGACGGCACGAAGGTCCAGGCCAATGCCAGCAAGCACAAGGCCATGAGCCACGCGCGCATGAAGAAGGAGGAGGAGCGTCTGCGCGCTGAGATCGAGGCGATGATGGCCGACGCCGAGGCGGTCGACCGCAAGGAAGACGCGCAGTACGGCTCGGACAAGCGTGGTGATGAGCTTCCTGAGGAACTGCGCCGCCGTGTCGGCCGACGCGACCGGATCCGCCAGGCGATGGCCGAGATCGAGGCGGAGGCTGCGCAGGGGCGGGTCGAGGCAGTGGAGGCCCGAGAGCGACGTCATGAGGAGTCGGCGCAGGAGGCCGATGCCGACGCGGCCGAGCAGGAGGCCGCCGGTCGGCCCGAGCAGGCACAGCAGAGCCGACAGGCGCGGCGGAAGGCGAAGCGCCTCGCCGAGAAGGCCCGCAAGCAGGCTGATGCTGCCCGCAAGCACCTCGAAGAGAAGAAGAAGGCAGCGCGATACGAGCCCGCTCCGGCCCCCACGTCACCGACCGACCTGCCTCGCCACCTCGCTCCCTGGGATGCCCAAGGCAACCCGAAGCCTCGCGCCCAGCGAAACTTCACCGATCCCGACAGCCGGATCATGGTCTCAAAAGGTAGCTACCTGCAGGGCTACAACGGCCAAGCTGCTGCCGACTCCGACTTCCAGGTCATCGTCGCCGCGGATCTGTCGACCGCGCCCCCTGACACGTGGCAGATGCAGCCGATGCTCGAACAGGCGATTGATGCGCTGGGTCAGGCTCCGGGCATCGTCACCGCCGACAACGGGTACTACGCCGACGACAACGCCATCTTCTGCGCCGACAAGGGCATCGAGGCCTACATCTCGACCGGCAAGCATCCTGTGGCGACCGAAGAACGGCGGGCCATGACCGCGCGCCTGCAAAGCGAGGAGGGGAAGGCCGCCTACAAACGCAGAAAGGCGATCGTCGAGCCCGTCTTCGGACACATCAAGGAGATCCTCGGCTTCCGACGCTTCAGCCTTCGCGGACTGGACCTGGCCCGCGGGGAGTGGCGGCTGATCTGCACCGCGCACAACCTGCTGAAGCTGTGGCGCTACGGCGCGGCGGCTGCCTGAAGGCGCGCCGGGCGCCCGTACGCGCTTTTCCGCTCTTCCGAACAGTGCCGCCGCCGCCTCGGAAGTCACGTCCCAAGATCAAGACCCGGGTGCCGATCTGCTGCCCTCCGCGTTTCCGCGTTCTCGCTACGCGCGACTGGGGAGGCAACCGGCAATGGGCGACAGGCTCCTAGCCCCCCAGCGTCTCCTGGGCCCCGAAGGCGCTCAGCTCGACCACGAAGCGGGCTCCCTTGAGCACCTTGCCCTCCTCGACGCGCACGCGACCGCCGTGCACGGAGACGATCCGTTGCACGATCGCCAGCCCTGCTCCGACGCCGTCGCCGCGGTCCTTGTCGCGGTCCAGTCTGAGAAAGGGTCGGAACACGAAGTCGCGCTGGTCTTCGGGGATGCCGCGGCCGTTGTCTTCGATGGCGAAGGCGACCTTGCCCGAGGCCGCCACAGCCTCTTCGACCCGGATGCGCGGGGCGTCGGCGTCCCCGTACTTCAGCGCGTTCTCGACGAGGTTCTGAACCGCTTCGCGCAGCAGGCTCGGGTTGGCGAGCACGTCGGGCAGGTCGCCGTCGATGATGAGCTCGGCCCGCGACTCGGCCAGCCTCGCCCCGAGGTCCTCGACCACCTGGGCGAAGACGTCCTTCAGCGCCACGCACTCGCCGTCTCCGAGCACGTCGGTCTTCAGCGACAGCTTCAGCAGCTCGCCGGACAGGCTGCCCATGCGGCTGGCCGAGTTGACGATGCTCTCGGCCAGCTTGTGCTGCTCCTCGCTGAGGCCGGGCTGGCTGTAGATCAGCGTCTCCGCCGCCAGCAGCGCGGTCTGCAGGGGCGACTTGAAGTCGTGGCTGAGGGCCGCGTTGAACTCGCCGAGGGCGCGGTTGCGGGCGTTGAGCTCGGCGTTGGCGCGCGCGAGCCGGCGGGTGGCGTTGTCGACCTCCTCCTCCAGCTCCTTCTGGCTCGTCGCGATGTCGAGCGAGGTCTCGCCGGCCAGCCAGGCGACGCAGAAGATGAGGATGAGGAAGCCGGCGACGGTGTCCGACAGGAACACCGCGTCGCGAACCATGGCCTCCTGGTGCACGTCCACCATGTAGCCGGCCGGGATCAGGTCGTAGTGCCTCGCGGTGACCAGGCCGACGTACAGCGCCGAGGTGGAGATGGCGATGCCCCAGGCGTGGCGCTTCGACGTGAACATCGGCGCCATGATCACGGGGAGGACGACCAGGCCCAGCGCCATCGATTCGAACTCGCCCGAGAAGTAGAAGTAGAAGGTCGGGACGATCGCCGCGATGTAGAGCACGTAGGTGACGAGCTTCGGGCCGTCGTGCGGGTTCAACCGGAAACCGAGCCAGGCCAGCCCCGTCGTCAGGGTCATCGCGGTCATGGACGCGATCGACTGCACGATCAGCAGGGTGCCGAGCTCGCCGCCCGCGATGGTCGCGAAGACGCCCAGCCAGGACAGCGTGAGCAGCCCCATCATCACGACGAGGAAGCGGTGGACCCGTCGGTGCTCGACCCCATCGCGCTCCACGGCAAGCGTCGCCTGCGCCTCGCGGCGGGCCTCCTCGACGGCGTTGGTGACCGGCGGCCTGCTCTCTCGTTTCTGCATGTCTTGCCCTGGTGGCGGACTGTACCAGGGGTCGCCCGCGCTACGCCGCCGTCGTGTCCGACGACCCAATGGCACAAACGATGATCGAGCCGTGCGGGGCTTTCTGGGATGAGCAGTCCCAGTGGGACCAGCGCTTCGAACAGCTGCCCTTCGACGCACGGCCCCACAAAGGGCTCTGCGAGACGTCTGGACCGGAGCAGCGGCAGGGCCGCCCCGTCCCGCTGGCGCACCGGCGGTCCGGGACTAGTCCCGCAGGGTCTCTTGGGCCCCGAAGGCGCTCAGCTCGACCACGAAGCGGGCCCCCTTGAGCACCTTGCCCTCCTCGACGCGCACGCGACCGCCGTGCACGGAGACGATCCGCTGCACGATCGCCAGCCCCGCTCCGACGCCCTCGCCGCGGTCCTTGTCGCGGGCCAGCCTGAGAAAGGGTCGGAACACGAGGTCCCGCTGCTCTTCGGGGATGCCGCGGCCGTTGTCCTCGATGGCGAAGGCGACCTTGCCCCAGGCCGCCACAGCCTCTTCGACCCGGATGCGCGGGGCGTCGGCGTCCCCGTACTTCAGCGCGTTCTCGACGAGGTTCTGAACCGCTTCGCGCAGCAGGCTCGGGTTGGCGAGCACCGCGGGCAGGTCGCCGCCGATCATGATCTCAGCCCGGGATTCGGCCAGGCGCGCGCCCAGATCCTCGATGACCTGGTCCATCACCTGCTTGAGCTCCACCCGCTCGCCGTCCCCGAGCACGTCGGTCATGCGCGACAGCTTGAGCAGCTCCCGGGTCAGGTCCCCCATGCGGCTGGATGAGTTGACGATGGTCTCGGCCAGCTGGCGCTGCGAATCACTGAGGTCGGGCTTGCTGTAGATGAGCGCCTCTGCCGCGAGGAGAGCTGTCTGCAGGGGTGACTTGAGGTCGTGGCTGAGCGCGGCGTTGAACTCGTCGAGGGCGCGGTTGCGGTCCGCCAGCTCGCTGTTGGCGCGGCCGAGGCGACGGGTGGCGTTGTCGACCTCCTCCTCCAGCTCCCGCTTGCTGAGGACGAGCCCCAGGGACGCCTCGCCGGCGAGGAACGCGGCGCCGAACACCAGGACGAGGAAGCCCAGGAACGAGTCGCCGACAAAGCCCTCGTCCGCCAGCTGCGCGGCCAGCAGCCCGTCCTCGGTGCGCGCCTGGCTGACCGGAGTCAGGCCCAGGCCGTGCACCTCGACGAACTCGGTCAGGTCGGGGGGAGGGAGCACCGGGGCGTAGGGAACGATGCCGGCCATGCGCAGGCCCAACAGCATCCCGTACAGCACGAGCTGCACGCTCGCGATGCCCCAGGCGTGCAGCTTCGAACCGAACAGCGGCGCCATGAACACGGCCAGGATCATCAGCGCGAGGTTGGGGGTCTCGTACTCGCCGATGAAGAAGAAGCCGAAGACCCCGACCACGGCGTCCAGGTAGAGCACGGCCAACACGAGCCTGCCGGTGGCCTGGGTGCGCTGGAAGTACCGCAGAGCCAGCCAGGTGTAGAGCAGGATGAGGAGGCTCATCCAGCCGGACGCGGCCGCGTGGTCCGGCGTCATCAGGCCCAGGGTGGGCCCCAGGATCGCGAAGACGACCCCGATCCCCATCACGAGCCAGAGCTGGGCCCACAGGAATCGGTGCGTGCGCCGCCGCTCGAGGACGTCGGCCTCCCGCCGTTGTCGCTCCCGGAAGTTGCGCCGCGTCTGTTCCGCGATGGGCTCTGTGTCCACGGTCGCAGCCTCCCAGAAGGGCAGCGGCACGGCAAGAGAGGCAACCGGTTCAATCCGCCTTCGATCGCTGCCCCCGCGCGGCCCGATCGCACACGGGCCTGCGCTAGTCTTCGGAACGGATTGGGGAGCCTCTTGTTCGATCTAAACGACCCGCTGGACTCAGCGACTCAGCTGGAAGCCCTCGCCGCGATCCAGAAGACCCCCTGGGTCGAAAACTGGATGGTGCTGGCCTTCCTGTTCTGGGTCGTGGCCTACGTCGTCGTCCTCGCGCGTGGCTACAAGGACAAGTCCTGCGGCATGCCGCTCGCGGCGCTGGCTGCGAACTTTGCGTGGGAGATGATGTGGGGCTGGATCGTGCCCGACAAGCCGCCCATGGACACGATCAACCGCATCTGGGGGTTCGTCGACGTCCTGATCATCCTGCAGTTCCTGCGCTATGGCCCGCGGCGCCTGCCGAAGCACCTGCCGTCCTGGGCCTTCGTGCCGGGCACGCTCATGGTCTTCGCGCTCGCGTTCGGGATCGTCATCCTGGGCTCGTACGAGTTCACCGACTGGGTCTACGGCGGCGCCTACTTCGGCTACGGCATCAACATCATGATGTCCGGCCTGTTCATCGGCTGGGTCCTCAGTCGGGACGACGTGGACGGCCAGTCGATCTGGGTGGGCATCTGCAAGGGCCTGGGCACGGTCGCGATGTCGTTCGCGCAGGGCCCCCTCAACGAGGTGGTCACGGGCGGGTCGCCGTTCCTGACCTTCATGTTCTACGCGTGCGCGCTGCTGGACTTCGTCTATGTGGCGCTGCTGTGGCGCCGGATGCGGGCGCTGGGGATCGCGAACCCGCTGCGGCGACTCTGACGGCTCACGCGCCCCAGCTGAGCTGGGTCAGGGCTTCGTGGCCCAGGCCCAGCAGCGCCGGCAGGAAGAAGCAGCCGTCGATGAGGATCGAGTAGACGTCGCGCGGCGTGTCCTCGCGGATCGCCAGGAGGTAGAGCACCGTCATGGCGGTGCAGCCGAGGATCTCCGGGTGCTGGAGGATCAGGGACTGCTCTGCGCCGTCGCCCATGACCAGGTGCCCGGCGACCGAGAACAGCTGATGGCCCTCGTAGCCCAGGATGGCCAGCATCACGAGGTTGAGGAGCACGAGCGCGGCCTTGGTCCGCGCGAGCCCCGCCTGGACCGGGAGGCTGCGCACGCCGACCTTCCGGTCGTTCTCCATGTCCCGGACGTCGAACGCGTGGGTGTTGGAGGAGCAGAAGACGAAGAGGAAGGCGCCGAGGAGCACGATCGTCTCGCTGCCCGCCGGGTTCGCGCGCCCGGTGCCCACCCACCAGGCCAGGGGCAGGGCCAGGCCTCCCGTCATCATGGCGAACGCGGTCAGCCAGGCCTTGACGCCGGGGATGTCCTTCAGCCTCAGCTTCCGGGGGCCCCAGGGGACCAGCGGCAGGCCGTAGAGCAGGCCGATGCCGACGTAGCAGCCGAAGGCCCAGATGGCCTCCTGCGGGGCCGTCCACATGCTCGCGACCATGGCGACCGTGGACCCGAGCAGCAGCGGGATCATGACGCCCTTGCGCCGGAAGTACTGCGCGGCGAAGGCGTCCGGGATCCCTTCGACCTTCGTGTCGACGGCGTGATCGAGGTTGTAGATGAGCATGCCGCTGAACAGGACCACTGCGGTGGGCAGCAGGTTCAGCTCGAGCAGGTCGATGCCGAGCACGTGCGCGGAGAAGATCGTCAGCGAGGCGAGGCCGGCCGCGATCCAGACGGACGAGAAGACGAAGACCTCGAGGAACCGCTGGTAGGTCCGATCCAGCGCGCCGTGCAGCGAAGCGGGAGCTCCGCGGCTCACGTCGATCGGGATCAACTCGGGCCGCGCGGCATCGACCAACCGCAGTTCGGTCTGATATTCCCGGGCTGCACCCTGCGTCCCCACGCAGTCCTCCTCAGGCCGAAAGCTACGCTGGTTGCAGGGTCTACTCCAAGCAGTTGTGCACGTTTCCTCGGGCGAGCCGGGGCCTGTGGCCGATCGGTTCCAACCGACGGACTCCCTCGTCGTGGCGGATCGCACAGAACGAATGAGCGCCCAGGTCAAGTGCTGGACCAGGGCAAAGGCCCGCCCTGTCCCCGCTTGTGCGCCCGTGGGACCTTGCTACCGAAGGCGCGCTGCGAGCTCCGCAACCGGGCCTCCAAATCGAGATAGGGGATGACTCTGTGATGCGAATTCGATGGATCATGATGATGCTGGCGCTGGCCTCGTTCACCTTGATGGGCTGCCCAGCGGACGATGACGACGACAGCGCCGCCGACGACGACGACGCGACGGCCGACGACGACGACGCGACGGCGGACGACGACGACGCGACGGCGGACGACGACGACGCCACCGCGGACGACGACGACTCGGCGGACGACGACGATGCCACCGCGGACGACGACGACTCGGCGGACGACGACGACGCGACCGCGGACGACGACGACTCGGCGGACGACGACGAC
>JAJDAI010000518.1 GCA_029261955.1 Deltaproteobacteria bacterium
CCTCGTTGTCGCCGGGGACCTCGGGCAGGCCGCCGTGCCAGAGCGAAGCTGAGTCGCCGTGAGCGAAGGGGTCGACGGGCTCGCCGTTGAGCCAGACGTTCATGTGCACGTGCGGCACCCCGAAGGGAAAGGTCACCAGCCCGTCCAGCCCGCTGTAGCCGGAGTGGGCGATGAGCTGCCCCCGGTCGAGCCGATCGCCCTCGGCGACGTGAGCCCGCGCGAGGTGCGCGTAGGTGGTGATCAGGCCGCCGCCGTGGTCGATGAAGACCTTGAGCCCGCCGCGGTTGAACTCGGAGACCACGCGGACGACCTCGCCGGCGGCGGCGGTGTGCACGCGGGTGCCCACGGGGATCGAGAAGTCGGTGCCGTTGTGGCTGTCGTAGCTGAGCCCGCGCCCGCGGAAGTCCTCGACCTGGGTGCGACGCACGGACCAGCCGTCGGCGATGGGCGTCTGGCGGTGGTTGAAGAGGTTGGTGATCAGCACGGTGCGCGGCACGAAGGCCCGCCCGAACCACATGCGCGGGGCGATGCGGGGCCGGAGCTGCTGGAGGGAGGACAAACCGAAGCGGCTGCCGGGCACATCGGCCTCGCCGCGCAGCGCGAACCAGGCCTGGCGCATGCGCAGGCCCAAGGGGCTCAGGCCGAGGACCTCGGAGAAGAAGCGAACGGGGGACTCGTCGAGCGGCGGGGCCATCGGCCCAGGGTAGCGATCCTCAGGGCAGGATCACGATCTGCGTGCCGACGCTCACGTGGGGCCACAGCTCGTCGATGGCGGCGTCGTCCAGGGCGACGCAGCCCAGGGTCCAGTCGGAGCCCGAGCCTCGGCCGTGCAGCTCGATGAGCCCACCCAGCTCCGTGTACTGCGGCGGGACCCGCCCAGCGGCGTGCGCGTCGGTGACTCGCTTCGCGGTGCGCTCGTCGATGAGCCCCGCCGCCTTGCCCCGCGCGGCGTCCTCGGCCTGCGGGTAGTCGATCAACCAGGCCTTGTAGTACTGCGATTTCGGCAGCCGGCGAGCCACCCGGAAGCTGCCCTCGGGGGTCTTGCCGTCCCCCTGCCGTGCCTTGTCCCCCTCGGGCGCAAAGCCGAGCCCCACGGGGTAGCTCCGGGCCAGCACGTCCCCCGAATACACCTCCACCACACGCTCGGCCTTCTTCACGACGAGCCGAAGGGGAGCGGTCAACTCGACCAGGGGAGCCTCGGCAAGCGAGGGCGGCGACAGCAGACAAACCAACAAGACCAACAAGCGCATACAGACCAAGACCGCGGCACCAGCGAGGAAGTTCCCCCAAGCGGACCCCCTTGGCGCCCTTGGCCCCATGGCGCCCTTGGCGTGAGAACCAGGAACCAGGAACCAAGGACGCCACGAGCCAGGATCAGAACCGCAACCCGAGCGTCCCCCCCACCCGCAGATCCCGCTGAGGCGCCAGGGGATTCGTCGCCGCCTCGAAGCCGACGCTCGCCGGCCCGAAGTTGAAGCGCACGCCACCCCCCAGCAGCGGGTTGAACTCCCGGGTCCACTCCGTCGTGTCCGAGCGATCCACCGCGCAGTCCTCCGACGCCATGTCGCAGTCCGGGTCCCGCAGCCGCACGGTCTGGTCCCGCTCCCCGTACTCCCGCAGCGTGCCGCCGAGCACCCCGTAGATCTGGATCTGCGCGTGCGGCCCCTGACCCGGCCGGAAGGGCAGGTCGATGGACCCACCCACCCGCGAGTAGATGTCGAGGGCCTGCTCCGGGTTGCGGCTCTTCCGCTCCACGCTGCTGCTGAGCAGGTTGAAGGTTGTGCCCACGTCGACCATGAGGTGCCGGTCGATGAGCAGGTTGAGGCTGACGTCCAGGCCCAGCCAGCGCTGCCGACTGACCTCCCGGAAGGGCATGCCGTCGAAGCGGAAGCCGGCGCTCAGGCCGACCTTCACCGGCGGCAGCCGCCGTTTCTTCTCCCCCTCGTCGAGCAGCTCACGCAGGAGCCCGGACCGCGTCGCGAAGCCGAAGTCCCCCATGCGCTCCACCGCCACGCCGAGCACGCGGCCGGCGCCGTCGACGACCGGTCCGCCCGAGTTGCCGGGCTGCACCGAGGCGGTCACCTGGACCTGGCGCTCGCCCACGGCGGAGACCATGCCCTCGGTGAAGGACCAGGCCAGCAGGCCCTCGTGCCGCTTGCTGAGCCCGGGGAAGTCCTCGAAGAGCGGGCTGCCGATGGCGTAGGCGGGGCCGCCGATGGCCGGCGCATCCGGAGCCAACTCCAACGCGGGCGCGTCCACCGGGCGCTCCAGCTTCAGGATCGCGAGGTCGTCGCGGGTGCTGTAGCTGAACAGGGTGGCGTCGAGCTCGGTGCCGTCGCGCAGCTCGACCACGAAGGTCGTGCACTCGGAGACCACGTGCCAGGCGGTCGCGACGATGTCCTCGCCGAGCAGGAAGCCGCTGCCGGATCCTTCGAAGGTCTTGACCCGGACCACCGAGGGCGCGACCTGCTGGTACAGGCCCGTCAGCTCGGGCGGCGGGGGCACGGCACGGGAGGGGCCGTCGGCGAACTCGGCCAGGGTGGCCGGGCCGACGGGCTCAGGTTGGGGGGGCTCCTCGGGGGCCGCGTCGGGCGTGGAAGGTTGGGCCAGGGAGACCGCCGGAACCAGGGTGGCGGTCAGAACGAGAACGAGAACAAAGCGCGAGTCGAGCAACTCCGCTCCTCAATGGGCGCTGGGGTCGGAGATGCGCAACCGACCCGCGAGGAGCAGCCGCTAGTCCGGGCCTTGCGCGGCCCGATTCGGCGAGTCCACACCGGGCAGGAAGCGGGCGAGCAGGGCCGGGAGGATGACGACGGAGCTGAAGAAGGCCAGACCGAGCGCCATCGCGACCGACTGACCGAAGGCCGCCAGCGCGTCGAACTGCGAGATCGAGAGCACGCCGAAGGCCG
>JAJDAI010000519.1 GCA_029261955.1 Deltaproteobacteria bacterium
GGCGGAAACTGGCACCGAGTTGTTGAGCGAGCCGCAGGGCCAGTTGGTGCTCGATGATGGGTCGATAGCAGCCGGGGAAGCCGGCATGACGCCGGCGTACTTAACGCGAATCTCGTGCCGGTGTGGCGCACAACACGTCCCCGATAAACGCTGGCCGCGAAGCGGCTGGCGTTTATCGAGTGTTGGACGAGGTGCCGCCGATTCCTCAGCACGAGCGGGCCCTGGACGGGCCCGCGGAGTACGGAAACGAACCGCGCGGGACGTTCGAGTCCACCTCGCCTCCTCGGAGATGATCGTAGACAGAACCTGGGAGGTGACTTGTTCGGCGGCGCTTAGACGATCGACGTCGAGGTGGGAGCCGGACCAGCGGGCGTGGCGGTGGGCACGATTGCGGGCCGACGGGGGCTGGCCGAGTTGGCCTGCGCTGGCGCGAGCGGAAGCGATCAGTCGGGCAGTTGTGTCCCAGGCTCTGCGGCACCCGGGAGCATAGACCTCACAGCCCCCCGGCGGTCTGGAGCACCGGCCACAACCACGCTCGAAGTCCCACGATGACCTCCGCGAGCTCCCGCGTTGGATCGCCGCCGGACTTGCGCAGGAACGCCCGCCACTGGGTCTGCTTGACCGCGTCCTCGGCGAACTCGTCGCGCAGGCCGATGGGCACGTCGGACGGGATCGACGTGCCCCGTCGCGCGAAGGTCGCCCGGACGGCCCCCACGAGTTCCTCGTCAAACGTGAAGGTGCGGCGCAGGAGGTCCATGTCATACAGGTCCTTCATCCGACTAGTCGTCAGGCCGAGCAGGACGAGGGCCTCCAGCTTCTCCGCGACGACGGTCTCCTTGGCGTATGCGCGTAGACGGGGTGTGGGCAGATCCAGGAGCGAGGGGATCTCCAGTTCCTGTGGCGGGGGCACGGCTGCGTCTCCGAGGCCGACGTCGACCTGGACCTTGATCCGCGCGCCGGCGAGGCTCGCCGGGATCGTGACGCGGATGCCGGTGTAGAGCGCCTCCTCCCGGATCGGGGCGCCGGCGATCGCCTCTTCGTCGAACTCCATGCCGTCTTCGGGGCACGGGATCGCCGCGACCTCCCGGAACAGGTCGACCAGCCGGTCGACGCCCGGCTTGCCTCGGCCGAGCAGGTCCAAGTCCTTGGTCGCTCGGTGGGGCTTGCCGAGCCAGACGGCGAACAGCGTCGCGCCCTTGAGGACGAAGCCGTCGGCGTGCGGCGAGACGGAGAGCCGGTAGAGCAGCCGCTCGATGGCGTAGCGGACGAGGAGTCGCTGGAAGTCCTCTCCGTCCTTTCTCGCCTGGGCGAGCAGCCGAGCGCGCGCCGATCCGCCGTGGTTGCGGTCGGTCACGACAGGCTCTCCAGGTAGGGGCGAATCACGGTTCGCACGCGGCAGGCGTCGGCCAGCTCCCAGAGCTCCTGGCGCCCTTGCCGGTGGGTCGCCAGGAAGTCGCGCATTGCGCTGATGGCGACATCGAGGCCGACCCGGGAGCGGAACTTGAAGCAGTCGACCACCGTGCGGGCCGGGTCAGTTACGGCGACCAGGACACCTTCGATCTCGTGGCGCGTCACCCCGAGTTTGAGGAACCGGGGCGCGGTCCAGGTCACCTCGAGCCGGGGCGACTCCAGGCGTGGGGCCTGGCTGCCGCGACGGATGGCGATCCAGACGGCGTACGGGATCTCGTCGGTCAGCTCGTGGAAGGCCAGGGCTGAGAGCAGGTTGACGACGGCGCCGGGGGCGCGCGCGGCCACCTCGACCAGGGTGTGGTGGGGCGTGATCTCGGCCTCGGGGCTCATGTAGAGCCCGCGCCCGGCTCGCACGAGCGCTCCCCGCTCCACGAGCCGCTGCAGGACGGCCCGGGGAATGCCGAGCGGCTCCAGGTCCCGCGGCCGGATCACGCCGCGAGAGCGAGCGAGCGCGAGGACCTTGTCGGGCTGCGTGGGGCTCATGATTCGAAGTCTAGTCAGTAAAGGTCTTTTAGACGAGTCGTAGTAACACCGTGGCGCCTTCCTTCAGAGAACGCCAGTTGTGGTGGGGTGGGTAGTGGATGCGGTAGCCAGCTCTCGCAGTCCAAGCAACAAGAGGCGCCCGTGACGGGCGCCGTTGGGAAACGACTCAAATCGAGGCGGCATTTCGTCCAACACGTCCCGGATAAACGCCGTGCGCGAAGCGCATGGCATTTATCCAGTGTTAGGTGCGGTGCCACCCGAGCAAGCAGTGGGAGGGGCCTATGACAGGCCCCGGACATTGGGCTTCTCGGCGCCTCGAAAGTCGTTGGATCCCGCGCCCTGCAGGGGGCTGGGAGGCTGCGTCGAGAGGCGATCGACCGCAGTGTCCAGGTGCCCCTCGAGGGGGGGCAAACATCGGCCGCCGTGCCGCGCCGGTTCGTGCCGAACTTCGGACTCCCGACGAAGCTCCTCAACTACCGGATCGCCTGCGACCGGAGCGACACCATGCTGATCCGAGACGACCTCGCTTGAACCCAGCTAGGGCGCACGTCCGAGGAAAAGGACGATCTGGGCATCCCAAGAGACATAGTCGAGCCGGGCTACCAGCGCGAAGTCACCACTGCCGTCGCCGTTCGAGTCCCCCAGGAATGCGCCGGCGGTGGCATAGAAGTAGTCCGGGCCGTCGAAGTCCCCGTTGGTATCCAAGCGGGGCTCCCAGTCCCGAGGATCGCTCGCTGAGGGCAGGTCGTTGAGCACGATCGCCAGCGTTCCCCCCATGCCGACTACTAGGTCGGCCGAGCCATCGCCGGTCAGGTCGCCACCTGCGATGAACGTCTCGCTGCCCAGTCCCTCGAACATACGGGGGACATCCACCCCGAGAGCGTGAACGCCCGCCGGACTCGCACCGTCCAAGAGATAGGGATCGACCAGCGCGCCCGCAGCGAGCAGATCGGGCACGCCGTCGCCGGTGACATCTCCGATGCCTGCGACCAACCCCCCGAGGCCACGGTGCGCCATCGCCGGGTCTCCGACCCACTGCACGTGAGCGGTGCCCAGCCCGACCTCCCCTTCAAACGGCGACAACACGAGGTAGGTCGCACCGACCGGCGCACCGATTTCCGGGAAGGTCGGGGTGGTCATGTGGCCAGGTGCACCGACAATGAGGTCATCGATCCCATCCCCATTGACATCGCCCGCGTTGTCCGCCGATCCAGCCCCGTCCCCCGTTGCTTCCCCGATCAGCCACGCCATGGCGTCGTCGGCGTCGACTAGCCCATCCAGGAACGGTCCCGGCACCAGGGCCACCTGGCCCGTGTATGCGTTGTCCGGCACCCCATTCTGGTTGGGCGGTCCGACGGGCCAGCCGGGAGAGGCTCCGGCACCCAGGGCGAGGTCATCCTGACCATCGCCGTTCCAGTCTCCCGATGTGAGGCCCAGAATCGGTGTCATGCCGTGACCGCTCTGGATTCGAAGGTCCGCGTCACTCGCCACGTTGTGGCCGGTGACCGGTCCGAACCAGATCAAGCCCTCAAAGTGGACATCGTCCAGTCCGTCTCCGTTGAGGTCGCC
>JAJDAI010000520.1 GCA_029261955.1 Deltaproteobacteria bacterium
GTGAGCGACGACGACGACGCCACCGCAGATGACGACGATGTGAGCGACGACGACGACGCCACCGCAGACGACGACGACGCGACGGCAGACGACGACGACGCGACGGCGGACGACGACGACGCGACGGCAGACGACGACGACGTGACGGCGGACGACGACGACGCGACGGCGGACGACGACGACGCCACCGCAGACGACGACGACGCCACCGCGGACGACGACGACGCCACCGCGGACGACGACGACGCCACCGCGGACGACGACGACGCCACCCCCGAGGAGCCGAACTTCGTCGGCCGCGCCTACTGCCTCGACTGGGACAGCGTCACCTTCGTCACCCCCTCGAACCTGCCCTCGCTGCTCGGCTTCATGGGCATCACGCTCAACGACTACCGCCTGCTGCTCGGGCCGCAGTCCGCGGACGCCGCCGCGCAGAGCCTCGAGATGACCGCGGCCATGGGTCAGGTGGGCACCTGCCTGCAGGACCTCTCCCTGCCCAGCGACGACCTGACCTCCAACGGCTCGGGCGTCTACACCGACCCGACCTTCGTCGTCGGGCCGACCGTGGTGAACATCCAGCTGGCGACCTCGGCGCTCGTGCTCGCCGGGGCCGTGGTCTCGGGCACCTTCTCGAGCGACGGCAGCGAGATGACCGACGTCGCGATCTCGGGCGAGATGGACCTGAGCCCGCTGCCCGGGGCCTGTTTCGCGGTGACCTGCTTCCCCTGTTCGACCAACCCCAGCGCCGACTGCACGTCGCTGGTCGGCATCGACGGCATCGCCACGGACACCGGCCTGGGGCCCCTCCTCACGGTGCCCTGACAGGATCGACGGAAACAATCTGTCCCTCGTTGCAGGGTGCGTGAGCTCGTGATCAGGTGGTGCCCATGGCGTCCCCTTCTTCTTCTTCGTTCGCCTTGGTCCCTCCGCTGAGCGCGCCCGTCCGAGGTCGTCGTCGGCGGCTCGACCCGGTTCCGCACTTCCAGGCGGACACCTCGCGGCAACTCGATCCTCTGCTGGGTTGTCCGGCTGTCCAGGTGCCAGCGGAGCACCTCGCGTGGAAGGTCCTGGACTGGGTCGCGTTGCTCGACACAAGCGCTGTGGAGTCGGGCTACTCGTCGCTCGGACGTCGGGGATTCCACCCTCGTCACCTGCTCGGGATTTGGCTGCTCGCGAGTCTGCAGGGGCTTCACGCGGCGTCGCGCGTGGCGGTGACCTGTCAGACGGATGCGGCCTTCCGCCTGGTCGGTGGCGGGCACTCGCCTTCGGCCACGATCCTCAAGGATTTCCGCCGCAACAACCTCGAGTTTCTCCAGGATGCGGTGCAGCAGACCGTCCGGATCGCGGTCGAGCGGGGCCTGGTCGATCCTGAGCAGCTGGCGGTCGACGCGGCTCGGCTCCAAGCCGACGCATCGACCAAGAGCGCGAGGACCCTGAAGCGGTCTCGGGGGCGCCTTCGGGAGCTTGCAGCGACTGACGTCTCGGCGCTCGCGGACGACGAGCGCGTCGTCCACGAGGAGAAGGTCCGCAAGCACGCCGACGCCGTCCGACGCTGCGAGGAAGAGGGACGCACCAGTCACTCGCTGACCGATCCTCACGCAGCTCTGATGAAGTTCCCCAATGGCGCCGCGATGCTGGGCCATCGGGTCTCGGTCACGAGCTGCGGTACGGACCTGCGCTTCGTGGTCAGCGCCCTCATCACGGCCCTGCCGAACGACTGCGGACACCTGCAGGACTGCGTCCTCGCGGCTCGTGACGCGCTCCTGGCTGCGGGGATGCCCACGCGCGACGGCGCGCCGCGCATGCAGGTGGCGGCGGACCCTGGCTACTTCTCCGAAGCCGACCTCGTCTTCGCTGAGGAAAACCAGAACTGGCTCGACGTCCTGATCTCCGAGCCGACGAAGAAGAAGCGGCGGACGAAGTACTTCACGATCGAGGACTTCCACATCCACGACGACGGCAGCGCCACCTGCCCGGCCGGCGTGGCGATGGAAGGGCCGTTCCGGCAGGAAGAGGGCCGCAGGGGTTGGCGAGGCGAAGGCTGCTCGGACTGTGCGCTCAGGCCGCTGTGCACGCCGGCGAAGCGACGCACACTCACCCAGAATCCCGCACTGGAGCGAACTCGGTCTTCGATGCGTGAGCGGATGGCCGAGGACGGCGCGAAGGCCCGCTACAACAAGAGGATCGCGACCGTGGAGCCGGTGTTCTCCTACATCGAGGACACGATGGGCTTCCGCCGCGTGAGCTCTCGCAAGACCGAGACGGTCCGGAGCGAGATCCTCCTGAAGATCCTGGCCTACAACTTGAGCCGCCTCGGGGCGGGAGCGGCCGCTCGGCTTGTCCGCGTCTCGGGGGTCTACTGCGACTCCCGATTCCGCCTGCTCGCGGCCTGGGCGCCCTCGGGCAGCACTCCATCGGAAACGGAGCCCGGCGCCCCCCGGGAGTCCGAAATGCGCGCCTCGGGCCCCGCAGCAAGCCCACGGAGCCCGTCTGGGGCGCCGGCCCCTCCGACGCAGCTGGTTCAGATCCTGTTCCCGTCGATCCTGTGAGCCGGCGGTCATGGGCCGCAGCCGCGGCCGCTGGTAGCTTTCCGCGAGCGTGAGAAGCGCAGGAAGCGCCCGATCGGCGCAGCCCAGGGGACCCCGTGAACACACCGTCGACCGCCGCGCCGCGCGGCACCGCCCTCGCTGCATCGCTCTGCCTGGTCCTGCTCGGCTGCCCCGACGCCGACCCCGGCCCCGACCCGGGCGCCGAGGGCACCGCCCCCACCATCGAAGGCGCCGCCATCGACCCCGCCGAGGGCGACCTGCTCACCCCGTTCCGCTGCCAGGCCGTCGGCCTCGTCGACCCCGACGACGACATCGCCTCGGTCACCACCACCTGGCAGATCGACGGCACCGACGCCCCCGAGCTGCCCAACCCCCTGCTCCCCCAGAGCACGCAGCGCGGCCAGTCCCTGACCTGCCGGGTGGACGCGCGGGACGGCGGCGGCCGCAGCGCGAGCGCGACCTCCCTGCCCACCGTCGTCGGCAACGCGGCCCCCGAGCTCGAGGCCGAGGGGGGGAGCTGGCCCGAGGACTCCTTCGTGGAGCTGCCGATCGGCTCTTCAGATGCGGACGGGGACGTCGTCGCGCTGGAGGCCCAGGGCCTGCCCCTCGGGGCGACCTTCGTGGACGCGGGCGACGGCACCGGGACCGTGCTCTGGCTGACGGACGCCCGGAGCGCGGGCAGCTGGGAGCTCCAGATCACGGGCAGCGACGGCGTCGAGAGCACCAGCGCGCCCGTCACGATCGAGATCGTGGACGTGGACGTCGCCCCCGAGATCTACGCCGACTGCGACGCGGTGCTCGAGCTCGACACCGAGTACCGCTGCGCGCTGGAGGCCGAAGACCCCGACGGCACCGACATCGACGGCTGGGCGCTGCTCGACGGCCCCGCCGGTGCCTTCCTCGACGGCGACGAGCTCGTCTGGACGCCCACCGAGGCCGACGGCGGGCAGTGGTCGGTGCGCCTCGGCGCCACCTCCGGCGAGCTGCAGGGCACCGCCTCCTTCGACTGGTTCGTGCCGGTGCGCGTCCCGCTGGCGACCCTGGAGCTCGACCCGGGCCTCGGCGGCACCCTGGTGGGCGACGCGACGGGCCTCGGCACGGGCCTGGTCTCCGCGACGCTCGAGATCGCCCCGGGCGTCTTCTCCGAGCCCACGACCATCGAGCTGAGCGCGCTGATCGGCGCACCCTGGGCGACGGACGACGCGGCGGCCGTCGACATCACCGCGGGGGCCGAATTCGACGGCCTCGCCCTGCTCACGCTCCA
>JAJDAI010000053.1 GCA_029261955.1 Deltaproteobacteria bacterium
CATCAGCCCGTCGTCGTCGCTGTCCGAGTCGTTCGGGTTCGTGCCGCGGATGATCTCCTCGCCGTCGTCCAGGCCGTCGTTGTCGCTGTCCGGGTCGAGGGGGTCGGTGCCCATGGCCAGCTCGGTGGCGTCGTTCAAGCCGTCCCCGTCGGTGTCGATGCCGCTGATGTCGTCGGCCGGGTCGTTGGGGTCCGTCTCGCCGAAGTCGAAGACGCCGTCGTGGTTCAGGTCCTCCAGGCCGTCGGGGCGGGAGCCGCCGTCGGTGTCCCCGGAGAGCGGGTTCGTCGTGGTGGCCCCCTGGTCCCCGTCGGGGCGGAAGGTGGCGTCGGTGCCGGTGCCCTGCGGGGCGGCGAGGCCCAACTCGGTGCCGTCCTGGATGCCGTCGAGGTCCGAGTCCTGGAGGATGGGCGAGGTCTCCGACGGGTCCACGACGCCGTCGTGGTCGATGTCCTCGTTGCCGTCGAGGATGCCGTCGTCGTCGGTGTCGTCGTCGGACGGCCGGGTGATGCCGTTGACCTCGAGGAAGTCATCGAGCCCGTCGTGGTCGGTGTCGGGGTCGAAGGGGTTCAGCGCCTCCGCGATCTCGAAGGCGTCGTCGAGCCCGTCGCCGTCGCTGTCCAGGTTGGCGCCGTCGTCGGCGGGGTCGTTGGGGTCGCCCTCACCGAAGTCGATCTCGCCGTCGTGGTCCGCGTCCTCGACGCCGTCTTCCGCGCCGCCGCCGTCCGTGTCCGCCTCGGTCGGGTCGGTGCTGGTCAAGGGGTCTGCGTCGGCCACGAAGCCCGTGGTGTCGTCGCCCTGGGGCGCGTCCAGGCCGGACTCGATGCCGTCGCCGATCCCGTCGCCGTCCGAGTCCCCGTTGGTCGGGTCGGTCTCGCCGGGGTCCACGACGCCGTTGTCGTTCAGGTCCTCGTTGCCGTCCAGGATGCCGTCGTTGTCGAAGTCGTCGTCCAGGGGCAGCAGCCCGATCGCGACCTCGTCGCCGTCGTTGATGCCGTCGTCGTCGGTGTCGGGGTTGGTGGGGTCGGTGCCCTCGGCGAGCTCCTCGGCGCAGTCCAGCCCGTCGCCGTCCGTATCGCCGAGGCCGTCGATGACGCCGTCGCAGTCCTCGTCCTCGCCGTTGCAGACTTCGGCGTTGCCCGGGAACTGGCTGGGGTCCGAGTCGTCGCAGTCACCGTCGCAGGCGGACACACCGTCCACGTCCTGGTCGAAGCACACCTCGCCGCCCGTGGACTCGTTGGGCGCGAAGTCCGCGCCGATTCCGATGGCCTCCGTGGAGCTGAGGGACGCGAGCACATCGAAGCCCGGCGAGAGGTCGATGCCCGAGCTGAGGGGCAGCGAGCTGAAAGAGGTCACCACGAACTCGACGTGCGGCGAGGTCGGGCTCGGGTTGTAGAGGTAGTCGCCGGTGTGCACCGGCAGCGAGCCGATCCAGGCGAAGGCGCTCGCCATGGCCGAAGCCGGGAAGGCTGGCAGGAACGCCGAGACCTCGAAGTCGGCCAGGCCGCCCTGGTCGTTGACGCCCGCGACGACGTCCCAGATCCCGTCCTGGTCGATGTCGAACAGCACAGCGAAGGATTCAGCGCCGCCCCAGTTGGGGTGGTCGAAGCCCCCGAGGCCGGCGAGCCAGCTCGCCGTGACGCCGTCCTGGCCGTCGCCGTCCACGTCCCCGGCGATCCCGAAGGTGTCGATGCCGACCGACAGCTCGTCCAGGACGGGGTCGTAGGCGAAGCCGAGGGACTCGATGTCCAGGCCCGAGACCGTCGCGGGCGGCGCCTGCGGCGGCACACCCACGTCGATGCCCGAGGGGTCGAGCAGCGTGAGCGCCGGCGGGCTCGCGAAGTCGACGTCCACGTCGCCGGTCAGAGAGAATTGGGCAGCAGCGGTCGCGGGAGCGAGCAGCAGCAGGGCGGGCACAGCAACAACAAGACGCATGACGATCTCCAGTCCGCACGCCCTGTATCCAAGAGGCGTGCCAGCTTGCACGAGGACGAGGCCGGCAGCGTTCTCCCGGGCATCCGGACCGGAGTTGCGGACACAGTGGGTCAGCGCTGACCCCCTGCCTCCCCCGCACTGCCCCAGGTCGGACCCGTCCTCGGCGCGAAGCCTGCCCGATCCTGAGGCAGACTGCGCAAGGGGCGGCAAAAGCAGCACTTTTTGCGGTCATCCAGAAGGAGCCCACAGGGTTGTCCACAGCTCACCCCCAGGTCGCCGCCGTGATCCTCGCCGCGGGCCTCGGCTCGCGCATGGGCGGCCCGAAAGGGCAGCTGAGCTGGGGCGAAACGTCCTTGCTGGGGGCGTGGCGGGCGCTCTTCGAAGAGCTCGGGATCGGACGGATCCTCGCCGTGGTGGGACCCGGCGGCGCCGGGGAGATCGTGAACCCGGATCCAGCGGGGAGCGGGCCCCGCGAGAGCCTGGCCCTCGGCCTCGCCGCGCTGCCGGAGGCGGATCGGGTCTTCTTCACGCCCGTGGACGTCCCCCCCGTGTCGATCGAGGTGCTGCGCGCGCTGCTCGCCGCGCCCCCGACACCCTGGCGGGCCCCTCGCTTCGAGGGGCGGACCGGTCACCCTGCCCTGCTGGACCGGTCGGCGGTGGGCGCGCTGCTCGCGGCCGAGCCGGGGGCGCGCATCGACGAGGCGCTCGAGGGCTTCCGCGTGCAGGCGGTCGAGGTGGAGGACCCCCGCGTGCTCGCGAACATGAACCGCCCCGGCGACTACGAGCGCTTCCGCCCCTGAGTCAGCCGGCGGCTGCGACCAGCGCCGCGGCGCGCGCGGGATCGACCGGCGCGGTGGTCACGCCGTCCACCTTGAGTGCGGTGCCGACGATGACGCCGTCGGCGAGGGCCAACAGCGCGCCGATGGTCTGGACGTCCGCCCCCGAGCCCACCAGCACCGGCACGTCCGAGGCGCGCTTCACGGCTTCCAGCTCGGACAGATCGACCGACGAGCCGGTGGCGACGCCGCTGACGATGACGGCGTCCGCGAGGCCGCGACCCACCACGTCGTGCACGTCGTCCACGAGCTGCGGTGCGGGGCTGCCGAGCGCGACGCTGTGCTTCACGCCGACGTCGGCCCACAGGGCGATCGACTCGGCCCGCCAGGCCTGGCGCAGGCGCATGGTCTCCCAGGCGCGGCCTTCGATGAGCCCCTGGTCCGCCACCCGGGCTCCGGAGTGGATGTTGACTCGGATGGAGTTCGCGCCGCAGACCGACGCGATGGCGAGCGCGGCGCGGGCGTCGTTGCGCAGCACGTTGACGCAGAGCCCGGCCCGGCCGGCGCACAGCTCGCCGAGCACGGCAGCCACGCGCGTGAGGGCCGCGATCGTGACGGGCTCGACCCGGTCGGGAAGAAAGGGGGCGTCCCCGAAGTTCTCCACGACGATGCCGTCGAAGCCCGCGTCCAGCAGGATCTCCGCATCGCGGCGCGCGGCCGCGAGGACCTGGGTCATGTCGAGGGCGCGGGGGCTGCCGGGCAGCGGCAGCAGGTGCACCATCCCGTTCAGCCTGGGTGGTTGCCGAATCATCGGTGCTGTATAGCAGGAGGCTCGGAGGACGCATGGGCAGGCAGCTGGTCGCGCTGGCGCTGATTCTCGCAGGCTGTGCGCCGCCGTCGGTGCTGCTGGACCCGCGCGCGTCCGGCGACGCCGCGGCCCCCGAGGCGGCGCTGGTGGAGCAGTACGCGTCCCTGGCCGACCGCCTCCAGGCGAGCGCGGCCTTCTACGAGCACGAAGAGCGCAAGAACCACCACAAGCTGCGGGCCATGAGTGTGCTCGCGGCGGTGGCGGCGGGCGGCGCCGGCGGCA
>JAJDAI010000521.1 GCA_029261955.1 Deltaproteobacteria bacterium
TCCCTGCTCCTGCTGCGGGGCTGCCCCTCGGAGCGGCCGAGCGACGACGACGACTCGGCCGCGACGGACGACGACGACGATTCGTCCTCCGTTGGCGACGACGACGACGCAGCCGACGACGACGACGCGGCCGACGACGACGACGCGGTCGATGACGACGACGCGGTCGATGACGACGACGCAGCCGATGACGACGACACCGCCGATGACGACGACACCGCCGATGACGACGACACCGCCGATGACGACGACACCGCCGATGACGACGACACCGCCGAGCCGACGATCGTCGGCGCCTCGTCGCTGTGGGCCCTCGCGCGGCAGTACCCGACCTTGTCCGTGGACTGGAGTCCCCTGGGTGACCGCGTCGCCGTGGGCGGCGGCGTCATCAACTCGGCGGGCGTCACCGGCCTGTTGACCGCCGACACCGGGGACATCGACTCCGTGTCCCTGCTGATGAACGCGCCGCACCGCGGGATCGCCTGGCGCGCGGACGGGCTGGAGCTCGGCCTGGCCGGCGGCCTCAACTTCAGCGGCACGGCGGACTCCACCCTGAGCAGCATCGATGCCTTCGGGAGCAGCTGCCACGACGGGGACGCCGTCGCCATCGCCTACAGCCCCGACGGCTCGATGCTGCTGAGCGGCGGCGCCGGCACCCCCGACGACGACCCCGAAGCCTGCATCTGGAACGCCGCGAACGGCGCGCTGCTCCAGGAGCACGGGGCCGCGACGAGCTCCGGCGTGCACGACGTCGCCTGGGCCGCCGACGGCAGCCGCTTCGCGCTGCTGCTCGACGACCAGGTGGGCCTCTACAACGGCACCTCGCTGCTCTGGCAGCAGTGGATCCCACTGGGCTCGAGCTTCCCGGGCGCCGGCCGCGCCATGAGCTGGAGCCCCGACGGCGACTCCATCGCCTTCGCGGCGCAAGGCAGCGACCAGGTCGGCCTCGTGGACGTCGGCGCGGGCGCGGCGGCGGCCTGGGCCCAGGCTGGCGGCACGATCGCGGACCTCGAATACAGCCACGACGGGCAGTGGCTCGCCGTGGGCCTGGAGTCGGGCGACGTCGAGATCATCGACCCCACCACGGCCGCGGTCGTGGCCACGCTCGGGACCCTGGGCAGCGTGGCCGCCCTCTCCTGGCACCCCGACGACAGCCACATCCTGGTCGGCGGAGAAGCACCCGAGCTGCAGGCCCTGGAGCTGGTCTACTCGGCCCCCTGAGGCAGCAGGCCCTCGCGCTGCACCAGCTCGAAGAGCCCATCCGCCAGCCTCTGGTGCCCCTGCTGCGTGGGGTGCACGTCGTCCAGGAACAGCGCCGGATCCGGCAGACCGTGGCCATCGTCGAGCCAGAGCGCCGCGCGCCCGACCGGCGCGCCGTGGGCCCCTGCCACCCTGCGCAAGCGCTCCCGGATCCCGGTGGTGCCCGCCGAGGGAAAGCCCGCCTCGTCGTTGGCGCGGGTGAAGGCGACGCGCGCCCCGGACGGATCCCCCGAGGCCCGCAGCGCCATGCCCTGCGCCTGCCAGGCGGCGGCGTAGCGCGGGTGCTCGGCGAGGATCGCCCCGGCGGAGGCCTCGACCTCGTCCCAGCGACCCTGGTCGATCCACGCCCCGAGCTCCCTTGACTGCTCCGCCAGGCGGCGCACCGTGGCCGGCGAGGCAGAGGACTCGGGCACGGACTCGAGGTACTCGCGGTCGGCGGGGTTGCGCGCCCCCTCGATGAGGACGACGGGCACACCGTGCTGCTCCGCTGCGAGCAGCAGCGCTTCGATGGACTCGCCGTAGCGCTGGACGACGCGCTGCACCCAGGCCTCGGCATCGGCGCTGCGGCGCAGGCTGGCGCGCGGTCCGAAGCGCAGCATCCGCCACTTCGCCGGGTCGAGGGTCGGGTCCTTCAGCGCGTCCTGCGCCGCCTTGTCGGCCGCCCGGTCGGTGAAGACCCCGACGAGGCGGCTGGACCGGAGCAGGCGGGTCGCCCCCTCGAGCCAGGCGGGCACGGCCACCTCCAGCAGGCGGTGGCGATCGAGCAGGAAGTCGTTGTGCACGCTGTGTACCACCAGCAGGTCCAGCTCAGCCACTTGGAGCAGCGCCGAAGCCTGCCCCGCGACCTTCCAGGACGGGCTGCCGACCTGCCCCTCGTTGATGAAGCGAACCTGCCGGGTCGGGAGGGCCTCAGCGAGCCGGGCCGCGAGCCCCGCGCACAGCGTCTGGTGCGGCGCCTTGCCGGCCATGACCGAGCCCCCGACGCAGCCGAGGTGCTGCTCGTCCGCCGCCGTGGGCAACGCGAACCAGGCGTCGATGGCGCGGGCATCGGGCACGCGGCGGTGCAGCCAGAGGCTGCGCCCATCGGCCGCCGTCTCCCGGGCTCCGTGGAGGAGCATCCTGGGGTCCCCGCTGCGGTCGGGCGAGGCCTCGAAGGCCGGGTCGGTCGCCGGCTCCGGCAGCAGCAGGCGCGCCGCCAGTTCGCCGCCGACCGAGAAGACGACGAGCCAGAACAGGGCCAGCCGAAGCACGCTGCCGAGGCTCTGCGGAGGGCGCGTCGGGG
>JAJDAI010000522.1 GCA_029261955.1 Deltaproteobacteria bacterium
GCTGTGCGGCTGCAGGCTGTGAAGGTGGTCGGCGAGGCCGCCCGTCTTCTGGTGGAGTCGTTTCTCCGAGTCCTCGGCGCCTTCGTCGTGCACGAAGCGCCCGGGCCGCCCCTGCGGCGGCGGCGGCGGCAGGGCCCGCGAGGCGATGGCCTGGTGACGGAAGCCCTCGGGGTTGCAGACCTCGAGCAGCAGGCGGAGCAGGTCGTGGCTGAAGGTGCGCACCGTGCGCTGCGGGCCTCCGCGGCCCGAGATGGGCATGGGGTCGAAGCGCAGGTTCTGCAGCTCCTCGACCGTCACGAGCGGCTCGCGCTCCCGGCCAGCGGAGGCAGGCTTGTCGTCCGTCGGCAAGACCGGCAACACCGTGTGCTCGAAGGGCGTGCTCACCGCGAGCGGACCCACCTCGTCCAGGCGGGTGGGGCGGATGCCGAAGGCGGCCGGGTCGTCCCAGATAGGGGACGCGCGCGTGAGCCGGAACTCGTGCATGCCGCCGCTCACGAGGATGCGGTCGCCCACGGCTTCGCGGGCCCAGCGGTAGAAGCCGGCGGTCTGGGACTCCTCGACCCTGCTCTCGCCGGGGAAGCCGCGAATGCCGGACAGCACCACGTTGATGCCCACGGCGGCGCAGTCGGTCAGGATCTGCTTCGCGACGAGGCCCGAGACGGCCTTGTGCATCAGGGCGTTCACGCGCGACGCGCCCGACTCCAGCCCGAAGAAGAGGGTGCGGCAGCCCGCCTGCGCCATGAGCGCGAGGATGTCGCCCGTGAGGCCGCGGTCGAGGCGGACCATCATCTCCCAGACCAGGTCGATGCCCCGCTCGATCATCCCCTCGGACAGGGCCCGGCAGACTTGCGGCAGCTCCGCCTCCATCGTGAAGTTGATGGCCTGGCCCAGGGTCGCGAGCTGCTCCAGGTCGTCCAGCACCTGCTCCATGGGGCGGGTGCGGTAGCCGGGGCTGACCGCGGTGAAGTTGCAGAAGGTGCACTTGCCGAAGTAGCAGCCGCGGCTGACCTGGTAGGGGAGGATGGTCGCCGGCGCCAGGTAGCGGCCCAGCGGCAGCGAGGCCAGGTCGGGCACCGCGAGCTCGGCCATGTCGGGGCGGGTGACGGGCTTGTTGGCCAGGCGCTCCACGCCGTCGCGCCAGACGAGGCCCGGCACCTCGGCCAGCGAGCCGCCGCGCACCGCGTCGTCCAGGTCCAGGACCGACAGGTCAGCCTCGCCCACCATCACGCCGTCGACGAGGTCGAAGAGGTCGCGGTCGTCCAGAAGGCCCGACGCGCCGACCGTGGACAGGTGGAAGCCGCCCGCGAAGACGGGCACGCCGGCCTCCTTGAGCAGGCCCGCGATCACGAGCGTCGGCAGCAGCTGCTGCTCGAAGGTGACGGACAGGCCCACCCAGGCGGGGTCCAGGGCCAGGATGCGCGGCAGGCCCACCGACTGGAGCCAGCCGAGGTAGGGCAGGGCCTCGCGCCCCGCCATGAGGTCCTTCGCGCGGGCGCCGCTGAAGGGCGCCGGGGCGATGGCGAGCAGGCCGGCGACCCCGTGCCAGGGCCCCAGGGACGAGGCGAGCGGCATCGAGGTGCCGGCGAAGCGGTACATGGCCGGGTCCTGCAGGACCGCGAAGGACTCGGCGAGCGCCGGAGCCAGGTCGCTCCGGTCCAGCAGGTGGCGACCCATGGCGGCCTGGGCCTCGGCCGGTCGGAGGACCCCGGCCCGGGCCTTCTCCAGCAGGAGCGTGCGCTCCACCTCGAAGTCCGCGCGCAGCGAGGCGATGCCGGGCTCCGTGGCCAGGGCCTCCACCAGCTCCAGGTTCAGGTCGAGCGGGACGCAGGCCCGACCCGCGGCCTTCATGGCAGCGCTGAGCGCCGGCACGCTGAGCAGCGGGGCGTAGGGATCGAAGACGGGGGGTTGGACGAGGACCGCAGGGCGCATGGCGGTCAGTGTAGAGGCCGACTCAGAGGGTCGCGGCCGCGTCGAGGAAGAGCTGGCGCACGGTGTCGTAGTTGGCCGGCACCGCGAGCGAGTTGCTCGTGACGTTGAAGACGCCGAACACCTCGTTGTTGCCGTCGAGCACGACCACGTCGCGGTAGGTGACCGCCCAGTCGGTCCAGACGTCCTGCTCCGCCACGTCCTGCAGCCAGGGCAGGTCGCGGCCGTCGCAGATCGACGCGTTGCCCGCCTCGAAGCCCGCTTCGTTGATGCCCAGGATGGTGATGTCGAGGGCGGGGAAGGCGGACGCGAGGTCCTGCTGAAGGTCGTTCAAGTAGCCAAACTGGCTACTGCAGTAGCTTCACGTGGCGTGCCCGAAGTACCAGCCCGAGACCTTCTGGAGGTAGTCGCGCGGGGACACCGGCTCGCCGAAGCGGGGGGAGGTCGCGTTGACGTCCTGGAGGCTGAAGTCCGACTGGACGGCGGACGCGCTGTCGTCGTCGTCGCTGATGGCGCTGTCGTCGTCGTCCGCGCTGTCGTCGTCGTCCGCGCTGTCGTCGTCGTCCGCGCTGTCGTCGTCGTCTGCGCTGTCGTCGTCGTCGGCCGAGTCGTCGTCGTCCGCGCTGTCGTCGTCGTCCGTTGCGGCCGAGTCGTCGTCGTCCGCTGTGGCGTCGTCGTCGTCTGCAGCGTCGTCGTCGTCCAACACGAAGTCGTCGTCGTCGCCGCCAAAGTCGTTCGGCGTGGCCGGGGGGCAGGCCACGAGGCCGAGCGAGAGCAAGAGCAGGAGAAGGCGTGTCACCGGCGCACAGTAAACAAATCGATCCCGTGCGTCCCGGGTCGTGTGGCGCGGACCCGGGCGCCACGGCGACTCAAAGGGGCGCCGCAGCCCGCTCTGACGTTCCTGAGACCCGCGGCTACCATGCCGCCGTGCCCGCCCTGCCCCTCGCCAGCCCCGACGAAGCCCGCCTGGACCCGCTCATCGCGGTGGCCCTGAAGGAGGCGCGCATCGACCCCAACTGGGCCTCGACCGTGCGCAGCCTCGCGACCGGCAAGCTCTCGCCGCGCACGCTGAATTGCTGCGGCAGCGGCTGCAAGCCCTGCGTCAACGACATCAAGCGGGTGACGGCGGACGTGCTCACCTCGCTCCAGGACCCCGCGGCGGCCGAGCGTCGCCTCGAAGACGCGCAGGCCGGTCTGGCTCGACGCGGCGCCCGCCGGCTGGCCCGCGGCCTCAAGCGACGCCTCCTCGGTTGAGCCGCGGCGCCGGGTGCGCCAACCTGCGGTCCCTTGAGCACCCTCGACTCCCACCCCGACTGGCTCTTCCTGGACAAGCCCGCGGGCCTGCCCGTCTTCCCGCCGCACGCCGATCCGGCGGGGGACTGCCTGCTCGCGCGGCTGCTGGTCGAGCACCCGGAGCAGGCCGCCATCGACTGGCCGGAGCGCTTCGAGGGGGGCCTGCTGCACCGCCTCGACACGGGCACCAGCGGCCTCGTGATCGCCGCCCGCAGCCTCGATGCCTTCGAGCGCGGCCGCTCCGCCTTCGCCAGCCACGCCCTGCACAAGCGCTACCGCTTCCTCACCGCTTCGACGGTTCCCTGGGACGGCAACACCGTCGACTTCGCGCTGGCGCACGACAAGCGCAAGAAGTCGCGGATGGTGTGGCAGCGCGGCGCGAACACGCCTCACCGGGGGCGCTGGTTCCCCGCCCGCACCCAGCTGCGGCGGCTCGGGCCGCGGCTCTGGGAGGCCACGCTCTTCACTGGCGTCATGCACCAGGCCCGGATCCACGCCGCCGCCGTGGGCCTGCCCATCCTCGGCGACCGGCTGTACGGTGGCGCGCCGCACCCCGCGGGCTTCCACCTGCACCACGCGCGCATCGATGGCTGGCCCGAGCCGACGCCCGACGTGCCCATCCCCGACACCTGGCTGCTCTGATGGACCGACCCGCCGCCCGCATCGTCCGCGCCCTGGCCCCGAGCCCCGAGCCCAGCCCGCTCGCCGCCGACTTCGCCGCCGACCCGCTGCTCGGGGAGCTCGCCGCCGCCTACGGGGCCGCCCGCCTCGACTGGCCGCGGGCCCGCACCGCGCTGGCGAAAGCCGGCCGCCAGGCCCGCAAGCTGGGCAGCCGACGCAGGCGCTTCCACGGCGATCTCCTGCACAGCCTCGTGCGCCACGACCGCACCCTCGCCCTGCTGCTCGAGCGCGCCGGCCTGGGCACGCCGTCCCGCGACCGCATCCTGCGCGCGCACGTCACCGCCGCCCTCGTCGCGCTGCACGGCCTTCAGCCTCCGAAGCACGACGGGGTCGATTGGCGGGACGTCGCCGACCCTGGGCACACGCTCCTGGGCTGGGTGCTGGAGACCGACCCGTCCCCCGCGACAGCGCTCGGCGCCGCCGGCTCGTTGCCCGACTGGATCGCGGCTGCGCTGCTGCGCAACCACGAGCTCGACGACGCGATCGCCCTGGTGCAGGCCCTCAACAGCCGCGCGAAGCTGACCTTGCGGGTCAACGGCGACCGGGAGGCCTTCATCTCCGAGCTCGCGGGGCTGGGGATCGAGGCGGTCCCGACCCGACACGCCACCCACGGGGTGCAGCTCAGCGGCCACCGGGACACCAACACCCTGCCGGGGGCCAAGCAGGGGCGCTTCGACGTGCAGGACGAGGGCAGCCAGCTCATCGCCGAGCTCGTGGGCGCGCAGCCGGGCGAGGTGATCGTCGACGCCTGCGCGGGCGCGGGCGGCAAGGCGCTGGCCCTCGGCGCCGCGATGGAGAACCGCGGCTCCCTGCTGCTCTGCGACGTGCGGCGCGACGCCCTCGATCAGGCATCACAGCGGGCTCGCCGGGCCGGCTTGTCCAACTTCCGGGCCCACGTGCTGGGCGATCCCCCCCGCATCCAGGCCGACGCGGTGCTCGTCGATGCGCCCTGCTCGGGCTCGGGCGCGCTGCGCCGCCGCCCCCAGAACCGCTGGCTGGCGAACCCGCTCGATCTCGTGAACCTGCCGAAGACCCAGCTGGGCATCCTGCGCAGCTTCGCCCCCCTCGTGAAGCCCGGCGGGCGCCTCGTCTACGCCACCTGCTCCCTCTTCGCGGAGGAGAACGAGGCGGTGCGCGACGCCTTCCTGGCCGAGCACGCGGACTTCCGCCCGGCCCCGCTCGGACCCATCCTCGGTGAACAAACCGCGGAAACCCTGGGCGCCTCTGCGTGTCTGAACCTCCGGCCGCACCGCCACGGGACCGACGGGTTCTTCGCCTGCGTCCTCCACCGGGAGTCTGAATGATCCGCCTGATCCTCGCCCTGCTGCTCCTGCCCGCCGCCGCGTCCGCCGACCCGGTGCTGCAGGCCCTGGACCTGGAGCTGGCGCGCGCGACGGAGGCCCTCGGGGGCGAGGACAACCCGCCCTACTACATCGCCCTGGAGGTCATCGAGACCCGGAACCTGTCGATGCACGGCGAGGAGGGCGGGCTCCAGGGCTACGGGCCCGACCGCACGCGCTGGGTGCACGCGGACGTGCGGGTGGGCTCGCCGACCCTGGACTCGACCCACCCCCTGCGCGACATGGGCTGGGACGACGCGCCGCCCGCCGGCACCTCGCTGGGCATGGCCGACGATCCCGCCGTGCTGCGCACCGCCATCTGGCGCGAGATCGACGCGCGCTACCGGGTGGCCGCGGACCGCTACCAGCGCGTGATCTCGGACCAGCAGCTGCTGGTGTCCGAGGACTCCGGGCCCGACCTCGCGCCGGCCGAGCCGGTGGAGGACCTGGGTCCGCTGGTCACGCTCGAGGGCATGCCGCTCAAGGAGTGGGAGGAGGCGCTGCGCCAGGCCTCCGCCGTCTTCGCCAGCTCCGAGGTCGCCCAGGATCCGTCGGTGTCCATCTCCGCGAACGCGGAGAACCGCTGGTTCATCAGCACCGACGGCCACCGCCTGCGGCACGGCACGACCCTGCTGCGCGCGAGCATCTCCGGGGACGCGCTGGCCGAGGACGGGCAGTACCTCCAGCTGCACCGCGGCTTCGACGCCTTCGCGCCCGAGGGGCTGCCCGACGCGGACGCCCTGGAGGCCGCCGCCCGGGAGCTTCAGGAGGGCCTCGTCGCGCTGCGACAGGCCGAGCAGCAGGGGCCCTTCCGCGGCCCGGCCATCCTCTCGGGGCGGGCCTCGGCGGTCTTCTTCCACGAGATCTTCGGCCACCGGGTCGAAGGCAGCCGCCTGCGCGAGATCGAGGACGCCCAGACCTTCCGGCACCGCGTCGGTGAAGCGATCCTGCCGCCCTTCCTGTCGGTCGTGGACGACCCGACCCAGGAGCGCGCGGCGGACGTCGACCTGCGCGGCACCTACCGCTTCGACGACGAAGGCGTGCCCGCGGAGCGCGTCACCCTGGTCCAGGACGGCGTGCTGGAGGGCTTCCTCGAGAGCCGCTCCCCGGTGTACGCCGAGCGCAGCAACGCCCACGGACGCCGCCAGGCCGCCAACGACGTGATCAGCCGCCAGGGAAACCTGATGGTGCTGGCCTCGCGCACGGCGCCCGACGCGGAGCTGCGGAGCCGGCTGGTGGTGGAGGCGAAGAAGCAGGGGCTGGAGTACGGCCTCTACATCGACGACATCGACGGGGGCTTCACCTTCACCGACCGGAGCATCCCCAACGCGTTCCAGATCGACGTCATCCAGGCCCGCCGGATCTTCGTGGATGGACGCCCCGACGAGTTCGTGCGGGGCGCCGATCTCATCGGCACGCCGCTCCAGACCTTCGGCCGCATCCTGCTCGCGGGCTCGCAGCCCGAGGTCTTCAACGGGACCTGCGGGGCCGAGAGCGGTTGGGTGCCGGTCAGCGCGACCTCGCCGGCGCTGCTCGTCGAGCAGATCGAGACCCAGCGCAAGCTCGTCGGTCAGGAGAAGCAGCCGCTGCTGCCGGCTCCCCGCGACCTGCCGACGACCGGCCTCCAGGCGACGCTGCACGCCATGGCGCAGCGGGCCTTGACCCTGCGGATGCCCGAGCTGCCAGCCCCCGCGCGGGTGCTCGTCGCGACGCGGGACTCGGACGCCTACAGCGTCGCGGCGGACTTCGGGTCCATCAGCCGCGCCGTCGGCTTCCCCGGCCGGCCGAGCCGGGTCGAGGTGGTGGTGGGAAACGACGCCGTCTCCAGCGCGCGCATCGACGGGGGCGGCCTCACGAGCCTGCCCGACGCCATCCAGAAGCCGCGCCTGGTGCTGGACAGCGTGCCCGCGGCCCTGTCCCGCGACCTGTGGCTGGCCTCGGACGCCAGCTACAAGGGCGCGCTCCAGCGCTACGCCTTCAAGCTGTCCAGCCGCGAGCGGATGAAGGACCAGCCGCCGCCCGACCGGGTGCCCGGCGAGCCCGTCGCGTACGTGGAGAAGGGCGCAGTCGCCCAGCTCGATCGACCCCGCCTCGAGGCCCTGGCCGCTCGCCTGTCGGCGCGCCTCGGCTCGACCCCCGGCCTCAACGTGGCGCGGGTGGAGGTCGCCGAGACCCAGGGCCGCGAGCACCTCGTCGAGACGGACGGCACCAGCATCGTGCAGCTGGACGGCTACGCGGTCATCCACGCGCGCGTCGGGACGACGACCGACGGCGTGACCGTGCAGGACGAGCGCCAGTGGGTGGCGCGCAGCGTCGATCACCTGCCCTCCGAGGAGGCCCTCGGCGCGCAGCTGGACGCCCTGGCCCGATCCGTCGCCGCCCGGGCGAGCGCGAAGGCGGTGCCCTGGTACGAGGGGCCCGTCGTCTTCGAGGGAGTGGCCGCCGCGCAGCTCTTCCGCTACCTGCTGGCCCCCGAGCTCCGCGGCACGCCGCCGATGCCTTCGGGCGACTCGACCTACCAGCAGCAGATCCGCGGCGGGGCGCGCCTGGGCCGCCGCGTGCTGCCCCTCGGTTGGACGCTCTTCGACGACCCGCGCGCGCTCGAGGCGCCCCTGGCCGGCGGCTACCGCTACGACCGCGAGGGCAACGCCGCCGAGCGGGTGGAGCTCGTCGTCGACGGTCGGGTGCGCGACTTCGTCATGTCCGAGGCCCCCCGCACGGACCTCTCCGGCTCCAACGGCCACGCCCGCGGCGACGTGCAGGGCTCCTGGGTCGGGCGGCTCGCGCACTGGACCGTCGCCCCGAAGAAGGCCCTGTCCGAGGGCGCCTTCACCCGCAAGGAGCGCGCGCTGCTGCGGGCATCGGGTTCGGAGCGCATCCTCGTCGTGCGCCGCTTCGACCGGGGCTGGGAGGGCGATCTGCCCCGACCCACCGACGCCGTCTGGCGCTCCGCCGACGGGAGCGAGGAGCCGGTGCTGTCGCTCGAGCTGCGGGGCGTCGACCGCCGCCTGCTGCGCGACGTCGTCGCGGCCTCGGGCCAGCAGACGCTGCCCTACCTCGCCGCCTTCTCCCCCGGCGGGCGCTCGGCCTCGGTCCGTGGCCTGCCGGTGACCATCGTCGCGCCCGAGCGGGTGCTGGTGGAGGAGATCGAGGCGGTCTTTCCCGGGGCCGAGCGCGAGCCCTGGATCGTGCCGCCACCGCCGAGGGGCGTTGCACCTTCGGCCCCACTCCCCTAAACGAGCGGGCATGCACCGCTACACCGCCGTCGTACCCCCTGGACTCGAGCGCCTCGCCGCTCGGGAGATCCGCGCCCTCGGCGGCGGGATCGGCAAGACCTCCGCCGACGCCGGCCGCGTCTACTTCGAGGGGCCGGCCGACGCAGGCATGCGCGCCAACCTGCACCTGCGCATCCCCGAGCGGATCCTCCTCCCGCTGGGGCGCGTGCGGGCCCGGCACTTCGAGCCCCTGCGCCTCGCGCTGTCCGAGATGCCCTTCGAGCGTTGGCTGCCGCCGGGGCTGCCGCTGCGCATAGCCGTGAGCACCAAGGGCTGCCGCCTCTTCCACACCGACGCGCTCGAGGACTGCGTGCGCGAGGCCCTGGTCACCCGCGGTCTGCGCCACGCCGCCCCCGGCGAGGACAAGACCAAGGCGCTGCTCACCGTCGATCTGCGCGGGCAAAAGGACGAGTGGATCTGCTCCGTGGACACCACCGGCCGCCCCCTCTGGCGCCGGGGATACCGCCTGCGCACCGCCCGTGCCCCGATGCGGGAGAACCTCGCTGCGGCTTGCCTCATGGCGGCCGGCTACGACGGCGGCCCCTTCCTGGACCCCTTCTGCGGCTCCGGGACCTTCCCCATCGAGGCGGCCTGGATGGCGAGCCACCGCGCCCCGGGGCTGGACCGCCCCTTCCTCTTCGAGTCCTTCGCCGGCCACGACCCCAAGCGCTGGGCCGAGCTGATCGGCAAGGCCCGCGCCGCGATCACGGCGGACCCGCCGGTCGAGGGCTCGGACCGCTCCCAGGGCGGCGTGCAGGCTGCCCGCGAGAACGCCAAGCGCGCGGGCGTGCACATCCGACTCATCCGCCGCCGCGTCGCCGACGCCCCGGCGGGGCGTCCCCCGGGCTTCATCGTCTGCAACCCGCCCTACGGAAAGCGGGCGGACCTGGCTGGTGACGAGGCCCCGACCGAGGACCCGACCGAAGCCCCGAGCGAGGACCCGACCGAGGATGCCACCGCCCTCTGGGCGAGCTGGGGCGAGAGCCTGCGGGCCGCGCGCCCCGGCTGGAACCTCGCCGTGGTGGCGGCCAACCCCGAGCTCGCGAAGGCCTTCGGCGCCCGCGGCAAGCCGCTGCTCCGCTTCCGCAACGGCGGGATCCCCGTCGCGCTCTGGTCCGCCGGCGCCTGAAATTCGGCGCTGCGGGGCGCCGCGGTTAGCATCGCGCCACACCCCGACTGGAGGCGCCATGGCCCGCGTTCCGCCGATCAAGCGAAGCAAGATCCCGCAGCATCCCGAGATCCCCCAGAACTGGGGCGGGCTCTTCAACAGCCTGCGGCGTCGCGTGCCCGCGGATCACAAGCTGGCGGAGCAGGGTGAGCCCGTGACCGAGATCGAGGGCACCGTGCCGCTCGACCTCAACGGCGACTTCCTGGCCTCGGGGCCGGTGGAGTTCACGATCCTCGGGGAGCCGGTCAACTCCTGGTTCGACGGCCAGGGCGGCATCCACCGGGTCCGCCTCGACGGCGGCAAGGTCTCGGCCTGGTCCCGCATCGTGGAGAGCGCCGACTACCGCGCCGAGCAGGCCGCCGGCGTCATGGAGGTCAACCACTTCAACACCAACGCGCACAAGGCCGTCACCTTCACGGG
>JAJDAI010000523.1 GCA_029261955.1 Deltaproteobacteria bacterium
CGGCACCTGCCGTCACCGTGCAGAAGCTGGACGTCAAGGGCGCGCAGACCCCGTCCCCGAACAAGAAGGACGGCCCGAAGCGCTGGCTCGGCATCACCGTGGCCAACATGAACGAGGCCATCGAGGGTGCGCCCGAGGACCGGCGCGCGATGATCACGCGCTCGCTCGTCGGGGGCCCCGCCGCTGCGAGCGGGCTGCTCCGCGGTGACGTGATCGTCAAGGCGAACGGCTCCGAGGTCCATCGCTACCAGGACTACATCGCTGAGGCCCGCAAGACCGAGATCGGCCAGAGCATCGAGGTCACGGCCCTGCGCGCCGGCAAGCCCGTGCACGCGACGCTGACCATGGTCGGCAAGCCGGGCAACCACAACGCGTGGCGCAAGACGAAGTTCCCGGGCGTGCCCTTCTTCGCCTACGACCTGCCGAACCTCAAGCCCGAGGGCACCCGGACCCGCTCGGCCGAAGCGGAGGGCAAGCCCAAGCTGCTCTACTTCTGGGCCACCTGGTGCGGTCCCTGCCGGCGGACCGGCCCCTGGGTGGAGGAGCTGGCCGAGCAGGCCGGCGACCGCATCCAGATCGCCGCCGTGTCCAGCGAAGAGCTCGACAAGCTCAAGCCCTACGTGAAGCGCAGCAAGGCCAACTACGTCATCGCGCACGACGACACCGGCTACACGAAGTGGGACTACGAGGTGAACAAGTTGCCCACGATCGTGCTGATCGACGCAGATGGCGTCATCGTGGCCTGGGACATCGGCACCAGCGGCATTCGCTCCGTCTTGAAGAAGGCGCGCAAGCTGCTGGATCTGCCGGACCCGCCACCCAAATCGCAGGCCGGCTGAGCCGGAACGGAGCCTTCATGTCGTTGTCCACGCTGTCCATCACCGATCAGATCAAGGCCCGCATCGAGGCCGCGCTTCCCGGCGCCGAGGTCGAGGCCTCGGGTTCGGGCGGGCACTTCGTCATCTCGGTGGTGTCCGAGGCCTTCGAAGGCCTCAACTCCCTCAAGAAGCAGCGCCTCGTCTACTCGGCCATCAAGGACCTGATGGCCGGCGACTCCGCGCCGCTGCACGCGGTCGACACCCTGATCACCAAGACCCCGGCCCAGGCCGCAGGCTGAAGCCCACGGTGCTCTGGTAGGCTCCCACGCTGGGGAGGGGTCGCTCGATGGACGTGACGATCTACGGTGTTCGAGGCTCCATTCCGGTGCCCGGCCCAACGACCGTTCGCTACGGCGGGAACACCGTGTGCGTGAGCGCGAGGCTCGCGGACGGCACGCTGCTCTTCCTGGACGCCGGCACCGGCCTGAGGCAGCTCGGCAAGGACATCCTGGCCCAGCCCGAGCCCGAGCCCGTCCACTTCCTGCTCAGCCACCTGCACTACGACCACATCATCGGGCTGCCGTTCTTCGAGCCCCTGTTCACGCCCCGCTTCGACCTCGTCGTGCATCCGGTCTTCACGCCGGGCGAGGGCCTGCACCGCCCGCACGAAGCGATCTTCGATGGGGTCAAGACGCCCGTGCCGCTCAAGAGCCTGCCCTGCCGGATCCACTGGGATGACGCGGCCACGGCCACCTGGACGGTCGGCTCCGCGCGCGTGAGCCGCATCCAGCTGAACCACCCGGGCGGCTCGCTGGGCTACCGGATCGACGACGCGGACGGCGGCTCGCTGACCTACCTGACTGACAACGAGCTGTTCCCGCCCGGGCCGCAGACCGCGACGCCCGACTCCCTGATCGCCTTCGCGAAGAACACCGGGCTGCTCATCGCCGACGCGCAGTACATGCCCATCGACCTGCCCGAAAAGGCGGGCTGGGGGCACTCGACCGTGCCGCAAGCGCTGCGGCTGGGGCGCGAGGCGGCGCCGGGCACGCTGGCGCTGTTCCACCACGACCCGGACCGCACGGACGAGATGCTCGACCACATCGGCGCGCAGGCGCAGGAGTTCGGGCAGGCGGAGATGATGCGCGGGCCGGTGGTGGTGGCCGCGGAGGGGATGCGGTTCCGGCTCCTGGCTGGCGGGTGCGAGCGGCTGACGGATCGGGTGGATCGGTAGCGACCCGGGTTCTCACGCCAAGGGCGCAAAGGGGCCAAGGGCGCGAAGGGTTCTCGGGTCAGTTTCGGGGGAGCGGGGTCGGGCGGACCTGCAGGGTCGCTGCGTGACGCAGCCGAGGGGGCAGCTCGTCCAGGTTGCTCGCGCCTTCCGCCACCGCGATGCCCCGCTCCAGGCCCGCGCGCTCTGCCGGCGAGGCTCCGTCCAGCAGCTCCTGCTCCTCGGGGCCGATGCGGCTGTCCGCAGCGATCCCTCGACCGAAGCACAGCAGGTAGGTGTCGCGCTGATCGCCGAGCCCGCGGGCGACGCGCAGCCAGCTGTCCAGCTCGCGGGGGGCCAGGTGCAGGTCCTCGGGGTCGCCGCCCTCGGCCAGGCGCGCGCGGGCGCCGGAGACGACGTGCTCGAAGCGGCGCCCCTGGTCGAGGGCGTAGCCGCAGTCCAGCGGGGCCTTGCCCCAGGCGTCCGCCACGCGCCAGAAGGCCTTGAAGACGACGTGGCGGTCGACGTGCACCCGGTCCAGGGCGTTGGCGCCGAGCTGGGCGTAGACGAGGGCCGGGTCGTGGCGCGGCGGCTCCATGCGCGGGAACCAGAGCGTGAGGCCGAGCAGCAGGGCGAGGGCGCAGGCCCTCCAATCCCAGGCCACGATCAGGGCCAGCAGCGCCAGCAGCAGCGGCAGGGCGTAGCGCGCCGACTCGGGCTCCGGGGCGAGCGCACCGCCCACGGCCACAAAGGGCAAGCAGACCGCCGCGTAGATCGCCAGCCAGCGGACCGCCCCCGGCTCACGCAGGCCCCGCACCCCCGCCGCGAGGCCCAGGAGCGTCAGGCCCAGGCCGCCGAGCAAGGGCACGATCGAGGGGGGCCGCAGGGAGCCGACGAAGGCCGCCGGCAGGTCCAGGAGCACGCGGTCGAGGCGCAGCAGCTCGGGCAGCAGGCTCCCGATCGAGCGTCCACCACGCACGAACCAGGCCTCCTCGACCTGGGGCACCGCGACCCCGATCCAGGCGCCGAAGACGAGGACGAGACCGAGCAGGGCGGCGGCGATCTCCACCCCGGCCCGCCTCCCCTGCAGCGCGTGCACGATCACGCCGGCGACCACCGCGATGACCGTGATGTAGGAGGCCACCAGGCCGAGCCCCGCCAGGCCTCCGAGCAGCAGCGCACCCACGAGGTGGCGGCCCACGAGCCAGCGGCGGTAGGCCAGGGCCAGCAAGGGCACGAAGATCAGCGCCTCGGCGATGCTCCCCCAGGCCCGCTGCGCGTAGTGCAGGTACTCCGGCGCCGCCCAGACCGCGAGCAGGCCGAACAGCGCGGCACGCAGACCCACCTCACGCGCCAGCCAGCCACTCACGGCGCCGACCGTGAGCGCCGCGATCGCTGCGGCCACCGCCGGCCCCGCCGCCCAGTCGGGCACCCCGAGGCGCAGCAGCCAGGAGACCGGCAGGCCGATCAGCCAGGATCCGCCTTCGTAGCGGGACACGGAGCCCAGGTGGAAGGACAGCGGCTCGCCGGCGGCCCAGAGCCGGGCCAGCAGCAGCGTGTGCAGCTCGTCGTGATCGGCGCCCCCGCGGAACCAGAGGCACCAGAGCAGGATCGCCGTCAGCACGCCCCCGGAGAGGCCCGCCGCGGCGAGCTCACGCCTCACTTCACGGTCTTCTTCAGAAACGTCACCACGTCGTCCATGGCTTCGGGGTTCGTGCCGAAGGCCTTCGTGCCGTGCGCGCCGGGGCTGTACTTCTCGAACTCCCAGGCGGCGCCGTGGCCCTGCTGCGCCTCGGACCAGGCGTTCTCCTTGCCGTTGTAGGTGAAGAGGATGGGCAGGGACTCGGCCGCGCTGCCCACCAGCTTGTTCTGGTTCTCGGTGTAGGAGCCGCCCGTGAGAAAGACGAGGGCCTTCGGCGCGGGGGTCGCACCGATCGCGTGATCGAGGCAGGTCGTGGTGCCGTTGGACGCCCCCACGCAGGCCCAGACCTCGAGGTTCGCGGTCGGATCGTTCGCCTTCAGCCAGCTGCGCGCGGCCTCGACGTCGTGCGGCCCCTTGGGCCCGTTGTAGGCATCACGGGCTTCACCCTCGCTGGTGCCTGCCCCTCTACGGTCCACGTTCATCACCGTGAAGCCGGCTTGCTGGAGCCTGGCGAGAAAGGCCGGCGGGTAGTTCGTGCGGTCGTGGTGGGGCGGGATCATGTGCATCAGCACGATCACCGGGGGCCGCTCCCCTTCCCCGCGGCAGTGGTCCGCCTGGAGCGTCAGCCCGTCCTCCGTCTTCAGGGAGACGACGTCACAAGGGCTCACGGCGGCCGCGACCGACGGCATGAGCAGGGCGATCAACAGCAGCAGACGCATGACAGCTCCAGGTGAGGCTCAGAATCCGATGCCGACCGACAGGCCCGAGACGACCGCCCAGCCGCCCGGCCACTCCGGGTCCGATCCGTAGGCCACCGGCAGCTCGCCGTACCCACTCAGACCGGCGCCCGTCTTCGGCAGGTCCATGCCCATCAGCCGGTTGACCTGGAGCCCCCAGTCGATGGTGATGGGCTCGAACTCCCCGAAGCCCGGCGCGCTCAGCCCCAGACCCACGGAGCCCGTGTGCACGTCGCCGTCCAGCAGGCCCGAGGGCCCGTCGAAGGGCAAGGCGAAGGCAGGCTGGTAGCGGTAGCCCATGCGCACGGTCAGCTGCATCGGCCGGTCCTTGCCCGGCACGGCCCACTCGGGGCTGCGGATCTCGCCGCCGACGTGCACGTCCAGGGTGTCGCGAAACTGCGCCTGATCCAGGGAGCGCCCGCCGACGACGGGGTAGGACAGCTCGTTGGTGGTGTCCCCCGAGCTCAAGACCAGCAGCAGCTGGCCCTCCTCGCCCTCGTCCCCCTGCACGACGCGGCCAAAGGACGGCGACAGCGTGGACCACTGGTTCCACTGCAGGTCGACCGCGATGGCGAAGCGCGGCCGGTCCAGGGCCATGGAGATGCGGACCTGGTGCGGGTCGTAGAAGTCCACCAGCCCGAGCCAGACCTCCGCCTGGATGCGCTCGAC
>JAJDAI010000524.1 GCA_029261955.1 Deltaproteobacteria bacterium
AGGAGCCCCGAACAGCCTGGAGATCGACCACCGGCAGCTGCCGCAGGCCGCCGCACAGCGAGCGCGCTACGCGCTGTGGAGGCAGGAGCGGGCGGCGAAGAGCCAGCGCGAGCGGGTGCCCGTGATCGCAGGCATCGCCGCGGGGGCGGCCGGGGCCGTGCTGTCCGCGATCTCCTGGGGCGTCGCCGCGGAGCAGGATCGCCTCATGATGGAGAGCCGCGACGCCGCGCTCGCCGGCGAGGCCCACGCCGACGGACCGCAAGGCTGGTTCGACGAAAACAGCCAGGCGCGCCAGACCCAGCAGGTCTTCGTGGGGCTGGGGGCGACGGGCGCGGCCCTGGGAATCGCGGGCTTCACGGTGGCGGGGGTCTTCGGCGCCCGGAGCGCGGTCCGCCAACAGGACTCCGGTTGGGTCGCTCCCTGAACAGCGCAGGGTTCGCTGCGCTCACGCGCGACCTCCTATGATGGCCGCGACGCATGAACTGGAGCCAAGACCAGCAGATCGGCCCCTTCCGCCTCGTCCGGCCCCTGGGCCGGGGCGGCTTCGCGGACGTCTGGCTCGCTGAGCGGAAGGGCGCGGGGGAGTTCCGGCGGCAGCTGGCGCTGAAGCTGGTCGCAGTCGGGGACAGCGACGGGGAGCTGCTTCGCTCCGACTCCCTGCTCCGGGAGGCGCGGCTCTGCAGCTGGCTCAACAACCCGCACGTGGTCCAGGTCGAGGGCGTCGAGGAGGCGGACGGCATCGTCTGGATGGCGATGGAGTACTGCGACGGGGGGTCGCTGACCCAGCTGATCCGCCGCATGCTGCGCCTGGGTCTGGCCATGCCGCCCGCCGTCGCCGTCCGCATCGGCCGGGACGTCGCCCGCGCGCTCGGCGCAGCCCACCACGCCAAGACGCCCGACGGCGCGGCCCTCTGTGTGGTGCACCGGGACCTGAAGCCCGGCAACGTGCTGCTCACGCGCGCCGGCAGCGTGAAGGTCTGCGACTTCGGCATCGCGAAGGCGACGGACGAGACGAACGTCACCGGCACCAACATGCTCAAGGGCACGGCGTCCTACATCGCGCCCGAGATCTGGGACGACGTGCGCGCCTTCTCGCCCGCGAGCGACGCCTTCGCGCTCGGCACCCTGCTGCTCGAGATCCTCGTGCTGGACCGCCTGCACGCGGGGGGCTCGATGCCGCAGGTCTACCGCCGCATCGTGCAGGGCACGGCCGCCGAGGACGCCAGCCGGGTGGCGGCGCACCTGCCGCCCATCGTCCCCCTGCTGGAGCAGCTGCTTCAACGCGATCCCAGCAAGCGGGCCTCGGATCTTCGACACACCGCGCTGGAGCTGGACCTGCTGCTCGGCACCCTGCCCGGCCCCGACGACCCGGCGCTGCTCCTGGCGATGCTCGACAGCATCGAGAAGGGCGTGCCCATGCCCCCGCTGCCCGAGCGCGTGGACCTGGCCTGGCAGGCGGTCATCGAGCGGGCGACGGGCGAGCAGCACCCCCTCGTGGACGGGCCGACCGGGGGCGAGCGCGCCTGGCCGCTGGCCGTTCCCGTCGCACCCGAAGCCACGCCGGCGCCCCGGGGCCCCGAGCCGGAGAGCCTGAGCCTGGATCTCGGGCAGGGCGGCGCCGCGAACCTGGACGCGACGGCGCCTTGGCAAGCGCCCCCCGCCCGGCAGGCACCCGCCGCGGCCGGCGCGACGAGCTCGGTCGAGCAGGGGCGGACCACGCAGCCCTGGACCCCCGCGCTCACGACCTCGCCGGAGGAGCCGGCTGCCCCCGCCGTGCTGGCCCCCAGCCGCCGCTCGAGCTCGCACTCGGCCGTCGGCGGGTCCAGCGCCACGATGAAGCGAAGGCGCTCGCCCGCGCGGCGACGAAAGCAGGCTCGCCGGCCGACCTGGCTCGTTCCCGTGCTGTTGCTCGCGGCGCTCGGCCTGGCCTCGGTGCTCGTCGTGCTGCTGGGCGGGGAGACGCAGCGGGTGGTTGAGCGCGCCGCCCCGGTCGAGACGTCGCTGGCCGTGGCGCCCGAGCCCGCTCCGGTGGAGCCGGATCCGGAGGTGGAGAGGACGCCCTCCATCGATCCCCAGGCCCCTCCGCCTTCGCCGGTGGCCGTCCAAGCCCGGCCGGTCCCGAAGGTCGCTGCGCGCGCCGCAGCCCCGGAGCGCCCAGCGGCCCGCCCCGAGCCGATCCCCGCCCCCAGCGAGCCCCGCCCCGAGCCCACGAACGAGCCCCGCCCCGAGCCGGCCGCCCTCGAAGCCGTCGAAGAGGAGGCCTCGCCGGTGGTCGCCGACCGGCCCTGCGTGCTGGTGGCCAGCCGACCCACCGGCGCCTACGTCTGGCTCGACGCCGCCGCCCAGCCCCTGCGGGCCACCTCGCGCCTCACGCGCCTGCCCCGCGTCCGGGCCGGCACCCTGCGGGTCGGCATGGCCCTCGTTGCGGACGCCCCGACCGCGGGCGTCCAGCTCACGCTGAAGGACGGCGACGCGGTCGAGGTGCGCTGCGATCTGCTGGGGGAGGCCCGCTGCGTCACCGCCTCAGTCGATCCCCGCCACTGCGCTCCCTAGGTCGGGGGCCCGTCGATCCCCGCGACCCCGTGGCAGGCCTGCTCCCCTGCGAAGCCCTTGAGCTCGACCTGCTCCGAGCGGCTGATCCACAGCCTCGCGCCGAGCGCCTCGGCCAGGGGACCGGACACGACGACCTCCCCTTCCCCGGCGTGGCTGCACAGGCGGGCGGCCAGGTTCACGACCGAGCCGATCAGCGTGCGCTCCCGCCGCTCCTCCGAGCCGATCTCCGCGAAGACGAGCGAGCCCGCGGCGATGCCGATGCCCACCGTGACCGGCCGCTCGAAGGCGCCCCGGGCGTTCATCGCCTCCACCTCTCGCTGGATCTCCAGGGCCGCCCGCACCGCATCCGCGCAGCGATCCGGCCCCCGGAAGACGGCCAGGACCGCATCCCCGATGAACTTGTCGATGGTGCCGCCGTGGGCCTGCAGGAGCTCGGCCTGGCGCCGCAGGTAGACGTTGAGCATCGCCACGACGCGCTCGTCCGCGAGCCCCTCGCTCATCGCGGTGTAGCCACGGATGTCCGAGAAGAAGATGGCGGCATCCACGCGCTCCGCCTCGGGCGCGTCCTGCCCTTCGGCCCGACTGCGGACCGCGTCGAGGGTGTGCCTGGGCAGGAACTTCAACATCTGGAACCGCTCGGAGAGGACCTCCGCCATGCGGTTGAACTGCCGCGCCACGAGCCCGAGTTCGTCTTCGGTGCCCAGCTCGATCCGGTGGCCGTAGTGCTCCTGTTCGATGGCCGCGGCGCCTTCTCGAATGCGGAACAGCGCCGTCTCGAGGCGGCGCCCGAAGACGAGGCTGCCCAGGATGGCGAGCAGCAGCGCGACGGACGAGGTGGCCAGGATCGACAGGAACTGCTCGCGCAAGGCCGCGCGAAAGCGAGCGAGCTCGTAGTCGGCCTCCAACACGCCAGCGACCTCGCCCTGGGAATCGAGGATCGGCGCGAACGCGGAGATCCAGGCCCCGTGCTCGTCTTCGTACAGCGCGCTGTGCGTCGCGGTCTTCTCCCGCACCGTCCGGCGAATGGCGGCGCGGTTGGCCTCGGGCACGGTGTAGGGCTCGCCCGTGTACGGCGTCTGCTGGAGCATCACCGCCGCCGTGGCGACCTCCCCGTCGTTCAGGTGCAGGGTGTAGAGGAGGTCCTGCCGCAGCCCGTTCGCCTCCTGCACCCGCCGAAGCTGGGCTTGGAGCCGGGCGAAGTCCTCGCCGGTCGCGTCCTCCAGGTCCCGGATGCCCCGGTGCGCGTCCCCGTCCAGCTCCAGCGCCGCCGTCGCGACCACGCGCTGGAGCGCGACGCCGAACCAGTGCTCGAGGTCCGCGCGGCTCCGCTGGTAGGTGAGCACGCCGATCACGGCGATCGTCGAGACGCCGAGCAGCGTCACCAGCGCGGTGAGCCGAAAGGCCAGTCGCCGGTGGAGGGGCATGCGGTCCATTGCGTCGGGTCCCAGGCCGAAGGTGCGGGCCGATCATGCATGCTTGCAGCCGGCAGGCGGGGCCCGATCCCGAATCCGGCCGCCTGGGGGCAGAACCCCAGGAGGGGAACTCGACCGTGGCTGACGACCCAAGCTGGCTGCCCTGGCTCATCGTGCCCGCCGGCCTCGCAGGCGGCCTCGCGCTGGCCTGGCTCAAGAGCCGCCACTTCATCCGCCCCGACCGCATGTTCGCGGCGATCGCCGCGGGCCAGACCGAGCCCATCCGCCGACACCTGGACCGGTACGGCGACGCGGACATCGACTGGCCTGACCCCGACGGCTACACGCCGCTGCTCGCCGCGATCGTCGCCAGAAAGCCAGAGATCGCGCGGCTCCTCGTGCAACACGGAGCGGACATCCACCGGGTCGCCGAAACCCGGGCCACGCCGCTCACCCTCGCTGCCCTCATGAACCAGCCGCGGGTGGTCGAGGCCCTGCTCGAGCGCGGCGCGCGGCCCAACATCCCCGACGACGAGGGCCTGACGGCGCTGCACCACGCCGCCGCCCACGAGGACTCGGCGATGCTGGCGGCGCTGCTGGCCCACGACGCGAACCCCAACTTCAAGGACGCCTTCGGCCTGACCCCGCTCGACCGCGCGGCGGCCAGGCCGAGCATCGGGGACGCGCTCCGTGCTGCGGGCGGCAAGCCGGGCGCGGAGGTCCACATGGCCCAGCTGCTCGAGGGCCTCGCCCCCCAGGACCGCGCCGCCTTCGACCTGCCCCGCGTCTTCAGCATGTCCGAACGGGACGAGCGCCTGGTCGCGGCGAGGGCCCAGGCGCAAGCGAGCCTGGACCGCCTGAGGGCAGCGCTCGCTGGCGGCCTCTACGCCCGGGTCAAGATCGCGCTCCCCGCCGAGGGCGGCCCCGGCGAGGCGATGTGGGCCGAGGTGCTCGAGCACGATGAGCGCGGGCTGCGCGTCCACGTCCTCGGCTCGCCCCTGTCCCGGCCACCGATCGACGAGCCGGTCCACCTCGCCTACGAAGAGCTCGCGGACTACGAGTTCGAGGAGCCCAAGGGCGTGCTGCACGGCGGCTTCACCAAGCGGGTGACCTACGCGGCCATGAAGCAGGAGTACGGCTGGCTGCCGGCGGACATCGAGGAGGAGCTGGGGATGTACGCGCGGGCCTGGCCGATGTCCTGACCCCCCTCAGTGTCCTGACCCCACCTGATGTCCTGACCCCACCCGATGTCCTGACCCCCCTCAGTGTCCTGACCCCCTTCAGTGTCCTGACCCCCTCCGCGGGGTACCGTCGCCGGCCATGACCTCCCCCGACGTGATCATCGTGGGCGGCGGGCTCGCGGGCTGCAGCGTGGCCTGGCACCTGGCGCCTCACCGGCGGGTCCTGCTCCTGGAGCAGGGCGAGCAGCCCGGCGCGGAGGCCTCCGCGCAGAACGCGGGCATGGTGCGGCGGCTGGGCGAGGACCCCTACGAGCGCGCCCTGGCGCTGCGCACGCACCGCTGGCTCGAGGACGGGCCGCCCGAAGAGGACTGGCCGGACGCGCCGAGCCGCAAGACGGGCGCGCTGCTGGCCCTGACCCACGAGCCCGCTCACCTGCACGACGCGGCCTCGCACCTGAAGGACGCCGGCGCCTCGATCGAGGCCTGCGACCGCCCCGCCACCATCGCCCCGGTGCTGGCCGGCACCCGGCTCTCCTTCGCCTGGCACCTGCCGGACGAGCGGGTCGCAGATGCCTGGACGCTCGTTTCGGGCTTTCTGCGCGGCGCGAAGCGGCACGGCGCCGAGATCCGAACCCACGCACGCGCCACGAGCCTGATCATCGAGAACGACCGCGTCGTCGGCGTCCAGACCGACCGCGGACCCATCGCGGCCCCCGAGGTCGTGCTCGCCGCGGGGGCCTGGGGCGCCCACCTCACCCCCTCGCACCTGCACCGGCCCCTCCTGGCGCTGCGCCGCACGCTGCTCCAGTCAGCCCCGCACCCCATCTCCAGCCCGGAGCACCCCTGGACCTGGATCGACGACATCGGGCTGTACGTGCGCCCCGAAGGCGGCGGCTGGATGCTCTCGGGCTGCGACGAGGCGCTCGATCCGCCGAAGCACATCGCGCCGGGCAGCCGCGGCCCGGTCGAACCCCTCGCGCGCGCGCTCGCGCTCGACAAGCTGAAAGGCTTGCCCGCCCTGCGCGATCTGCGACTCAGCGGCGGCTGGACGGGCCTGCGGACCTTCGCGCCGGACCGACGCCCCATCCTCGGCCCGGATCCCGAGCTGCCCGGCCTGCACTGGGCCGCGGGCCTCGGAGGCTTCGGGGTGACCTGCAGCTACGCCGTCGGGGAGGCCGTGGCCGCCTGGCTCCAGAGCGAGGAACTGCCCTGGCTCGACGCCGCGCCGGTGTCCCCGGCGAGGGCCTTCCCGCGCCGCTGGGCCATCCGCCCCACGGGAGACGTGGGCGCCGCGCGCCTCATCGCCTCGCCCTGAGCAACCCCTCAGGCCAGCTGAAGCCCGCAGTCGGAGCACGCCCCCTTCACGAGGGGCGCAGCGGTGCCGCAGCAGGGGCAGGGGGGCTCACCCTCCTCGACCTCTTCGGTGATGAATCGGCCCATGAGGGCCATGACACGTCCCAGATCCTGCTCCTGAACCAGGAGCTCCATCTTCGTGCCTCACCCACCATCCCGGCGGCAGGGCCGCACCATCGCCGCCGCGATGTCGTAGTCGAGGCACGTGGCGTGCAGTTCCTTGACGCGTTGGATGGACGCCTTCACAACCGGCACGGTGGGCTGGTTTCGGAGGACTTCGATGGCCTGCTCGGGGGTCATGCGCGGAGGA